>NZ_JBXWRY010000080.1:0-1122 GCF_059613135.1 Ruegeria sp. BHSB196 | reverse complement strand
GGAGCGCGCTACCCTGAAGTGCGACTCCTATTAGAAACCAATGGGTTATCTAATAGGAGATCATGGCATGGGAGCCGTTTACACGCAACTGAGCTTGAGCGAACGCCGTAGAATTGAGGATTGGTGGCACGCAAAGGTGCCCGTCCGAGAGATGGCGCGTGTCCTGAAGCGTCACAAGTCGACAATCTTTCGCGAGATCAAACGCAATTTCTGGGCCGATGATGCGTTGCCAAAGAAGTATGCGGGCTACTTCGGTCACGCGGCTCAGTTGCGGACGGATAAACGTCGATCTGTGCAGCGCAAGCTGATCCGTCATCCAGATCTCTGTAGAGCTGTAGTCGCAAAGATCAAGCTTGGCTGGACGCCCGAGCAGATCGGCAACCGGATGATCTATGAAGGCCTCAGGCTGCGCGTCTGCCAAGAGACGATCTATCGCTATATCTATTCGAAAGAAGGCATGGACCAGGAGTTGTGGTGGTACCTACCCGAGCATCGCAAAGCCCGCAGGCCGCGTCGTGCGCGAAAGCGCCTACCCCCGAAATTTGACCGTGATGTCAGCATCCTGTTCCGCCCCGATGATGTCGCGCACCGCCGCCAGTTTGGTCACTGGGAAGGTGACTTGATGCTGTTTAAACAGAAGCTTGGGCAGTCGAATGTCACATCGCTTGTCGAACGCGTCAGCAGGTTCACTGTGCTGCTGAAGAACCCGAACAAGCGCACGAAACCAGTCATGGGCAAGATCATGAAGGCGGTGCGCGACCTACCCCACCTGGCACGCAAATCCATCACCTTTGATCGTGGCACCGAGTTCGTCTCATGGCCGCACCTGCAGGCAGAGATCGGGACACAAACCTGGTTCTGTGACCCTGCCTCACCCTGGCAGAAAGGAACCGTCGAAAACACCAACCGGCGTGCTCGAAGATGGCTGCCACGGAAGCGCGACATCACGGCGGTCTCAGATCATGAATTGAAGATGATCAGTGACCGCCTCAACGCAACGCCCCGCAAATGCCTTGGGTGGAAGACGCCGGCGGAGGTCTTCCGCGAGAAGATGATGGAAGAGATGGGCCAACGCCCCTACCCTCAGAAGGAATAGGAGTCGCAGTTCAAGTATCGCTCACA
>NZ_JBXWRY010000079.1:0-1149 GCF_059613135.1 Ruegeria sp. BHSB196 | reverse complement strand
CCCAAGGCAGCAACGCCAGCTCGATCGGGGTCGCATAATAGCTGCGGACCAGACCGATGCCGCCATCCGCGCCGACGGGAATGACCGGGTCTGTTCCAAGCCCCAGCCCGTTGCCCAGGCCCAAACCATTGCCCAGCCCCAGCCCGTTGCCGAGACCGAGGCCAAGCCCCAATCCAAGGCCATTCCCCAATCCAAGGCCATTGCCGAGGCCCAGTCCAAGCCCATTCCCCAACCCAAAACCATTGCCGAGGCCCAATCCCAGCCCCAGACCGTTACCGAGACCCAAACCGTTGCCAAGGCCCAGTCCAAGCCCCAATCCACGCGATGCGCCGAGACCCAGACCCAGCCCCTGACTTCCAGTGCCAAGCCCGGACGATCGAGCCGAGGCGTTTGTTCCGAAATCCGTCATGTCAATGTCCTCGTTTGAAATGGACCTTGTTCAAAAAGACGCCAGCGCCGCCTTTTCATCGAAATATGCTCGAGATCATTATGAGTTCCGGCGGTTTCGCCATTGCCGCATGTGCCTGCGTGCGGGTCACTGCGGCCACAAGGCGCGCAGCGGCGGTGAAACGCGTCAGTTCGGCAGACCTGCAGTGCTCAGACCAAGCACCAGCCGTTCCCGCGTGTCCGGGGTCTTCAGGGGGTACCATGCCATAAAACGCGAAATTGAAAAACCTGGATCTTTCTCGAGAAGCTTTTCGGCGGTCACGCGGGCCTGTTCTACCTGCCCGTCCAGCGCGTAGGAAGCCGCCAGAATGCGCAGCGCCGCCATGAATCGCGGCCTGGTGCGGCGCGCGCGTTGCAGGGCACGGATCGCTTCGGGATAGTTGCCGTCCACGAACTCGGCCAGCCCCGCCGCCGTCCAGAAAAAGAAATTCAGCGGCCCGAACGGGGTCAGCCGCCAGACGTTCAGCATGTGCTCGCGCGCGATGGCGCCGTTGCCCAGATAGGTATGGGCCGTCGCGCTGATCCCCCAGGCCAGCGGCAGATTGGGATTGAGCGACAGCGCCTGATCCATGATGTCTATCGCCTCGTGCGGGCGGCGTTCCAGCAGGCTGAGGATATGGCCGCGAATCGACAGGTTCAGCGCGTCCTCGGGGTCCAGCTCGACACCCTTGCGGGCATGGAACACGGCGGCGGCGCTATCGC
>NZ_JBXWRY010000078.1:0-1302 GCF_059613135.1 Ruegeria sp. BHSB196 | reverse complement strand
GTAGCGGCGATCGGTGACCGAAGCTGCTTCAAGAACGGACGCCAGTTTGCCGCTTGGCTCGGACTGGTTCCCAAGCAAAGATCGAGTGGCGGGAAGTCCCGGCTGTTCGGGTGAGAGCGGCGGTGAGAAAGTCGACCACGGTAGCGGCGGGATGAGCCTGCTGCGGGCGGCGTAAAAGTCGTCCACCTTTGCCCTTCCTTATTTAACGGAGGGAGGGCGGGAGGATCTTCACCGTGGATTTGTATCGCAAGGTTCGTCTGGCCTGTGCCGAGGGCATGAGCCAGCGTGAAGCGGCCCGGCATTTCGGGATATCTCGTGACAGCGTTCGGAAGATTTTGGCGTTTTCGGTTCCGCCTGGCTATCGGCGCTCAGCGCCGATCCGGCGGCCCAAACTGGATGGGTTCACCGGAATCATCGATCAATGGCTTTCGGAAGACCGGGGCAGACCACGCAAGCAGCGGCATACGGCCAAGCGGATCTTCGAGCGGTTGCGCGACGAGCATGGCTTTGCGGGCGGCTATACTATCATCAAAGACTATGTCCGCGAGCACGGTCGGCGGCATCGCGAAGTGTTCGTTCCTCTGACGCACACGCCGGGTCATGCCCAGGCTGATTTCGGCGAAGCGGTGGTGGTGATCGGCGGTGTCGAACAGAAGGCCCATTTCTTTGCCCTGGATCTGCCCCACAGCGATGCCTGCTACGTCCGTGCATATCCGGCGGCGACAGCGGAAGCCTGGATGGACGGCCACGTCCATGCCTTCGCGTTCTTCGGTGCCGTACCGCGGTCGATCCTTTACGACAACGACCGCTGCCTGGTGGCAAAGATCGAACCGGATGGAACCCGCAGGCGTGCGCGGCTATTCAGCGAGATGCTGTCCCACTACGTGATCCGGGATCGCTACGGGCGGCCCGGCAAGGGGAACGACAAAGGATCGGTCGAGGGCTTGGTCGGTTATTCCCGGCGCAACTTCATGGTGCCGATCCCGAACTTCCCCACCTGGGACGCCTTCAACGATTGGCTCGAAGAGCAATGCCGGAAGCGGCAATCAGACAAGCTGCGCGGGCACAACGAGACGATTGGCGAGAGGCTCCAACGCGATCTGGACGCGATGGCGACGCTTCCTGCACTCTCCTTTGAAGCCTGCGACCAGACATCGGGCCGTGTCAGCTCGCTCGCGTTGGTGCGCTACAAGACCAACGACTATTCCGTGCCGGTTGCCTACGGGCACCGCGATGTCTGGATCCGGGCCTATGTCGACCGGGTGGTGATCGGCAGTGGTGGGGAAGTCATCGCTCGGCATC
>NZ_JBXWRY010000076.1:0-2111 GCF_059613135.1 Ruegeria sp. BHSB196 | reverse complement strand
GGCGCAGAAAGAAAACCTTGATGCTCTCCGTGTCCGACCGGCGCAACAGGAAACCGGTGATCAGATAACCACTGAGGGGAAAGAAAATGTCTACCCCGAGCAGACCGTAACGCCGAAAGAACTGGGCGATCGGATCGAGGCTTGCTACGTCATAGCGCGAGGCAACATGATACACGAGCACGGCCAGGATCGCCACCGCTCGAATACTATCCAACGCCATGGAGCGGTTTTGCCGAACCGTTGCTGTGGATCGCTCAAACGCTCGGACGGAAGGCGTGGAGTTTCTTGTTTCCGTAAAGGACCGCATTCAAAAAAACCTTTTAATGATGGCTCCGACGATATGGGGTCTTTTTTTTCAGCCTAACTTTTTCGCCCGAAAACCGAGTGTATTGGAATTTGTGCTCCGGTTTGGTGTCGGCAACTACTGGGCGCCCAGCCTGCTGCTGTGGGTCCACAGTTAGAAACCACATGCCGCTTCCTAGTACGAACAATACGAGCGAATACAACTCCCCCCAGATTGCCACCGTTGCCAGTACCAAGATCACGCTGACCAATGTGAAAATCCAAGCCCGCCGCAATGGATAAAGAGTTGGATCGGCGGAAAAATCTCGACGACCAGCGACAATCATCGCAATTATGAATGCTCCTGCCAGCATAATGAGTGCGGGCACACCGAACCGGACAGCGACGAACAGCCAGAAATTGTCGACGCTTCCGGTCATCCAACGCGGCAGCGGCCAAGGGTTGTAGCCTACGCCCAATATAGGTTTCCGGCTAATCTGATCGACTCCGAATTCGAACAGAACCCGACGGGCGAAGGCGGTCGAGCTAGAAAATGATATTCGGGAGACGATAGCGTATATGGCTGCACGTCCGGAGGCCAGTTCGGCGATGACATAGAAAAGGAGCCCGGAGCCCCAAAGGATCACCCAGCGATGTTTCAAGCGCCGGAATACAGTCTCCCACCCAATCAGACCGATCTGCACGGCCACGGCCAAGACCGGTCCGCTTGAAACAGAAAAAAAACAGCTCAAGCCAATTAAAAAAGAAATGATTGAACGTCTGAACCACCGCATGCGATCGGCCAGTCCAACATAGACCAGTGAAAACGCCAAGGAGCAAAAAATACCGTAGTGAATAGGATGCGAAAACACGACCTGTGCGCGATGGAGACCGAGGCGTTGAGGGGGGTCTACGTCGCCCACCGATGCGATTCCGGGCAGATTGGAAAGCCACAGCGGAATTAGAGGCTTTCCTGTGATCACTTCGTAAAGGGAAAATGGGAGGGTAAGCAGCACCGCGATTGCAAAAAAACGGATCATTGCGACGAATGCGGCCTTGGTCCTGATCGTGGCTCGGGCTGTGAGATATCCGCCCAGAAGAACAATGGTTCGTGACCCAGTGTATTCTATTGCCACCCTCGGTGTGTGATTAGCCAACATTGCCAAGGTCATCCAGGCGGCGAACCCCAGCAACAGGAAATCAGTCGCTAGCAGGCGTCCGTAAACGCCACGAAACAGGTTGACCAATAGAACCGGCACGATGAAGAGGAACACAAGCCGGGATGGAGAGAGCAGCAAAGTTCCGATCGAAAAATAGGCTGGCACCAGCAGCGATACCAATACCAGCTTGGCCAGAAACGGTAGTTGCTCCTGGCGCCCCGTTTCCAATGGAGACGCATCATCCCGTGTCGAAAAGCCGCTTCGGCTTGCCTTACTATACATACCGACGCAACGTGCCACGGTACTGCACGGCTTTTTGTTGGAGCCTGTCTGTTAGAAACCCGCCTTGGAACAAATGGCAATTTGCAGAGCCGGAGCGGGAACCTTGGTCGAGCAGATTGCTCGCACAAAAACCAAGCCAACCCTTGTTGCCCAAACTACAGAACAGGTGGGATGTGTAGCCACGAACACCGAGCTTCGCACCTTCGAAGCTCAATCCCCATTTAAGGGCTGGAGTTGTAACTGATACCGTTTCAACCATTGGTTACTCCAAAAAACACCATTAACACTGTGCTTGACAATTGACACACGCCACTATCACTGGGAACCAAGCTAGGGGTCGGTGCTCAGAGTATCAGCAT
Source organism: Ruegeria sp. BHSB196 (assembly GCF_059613135.1). Lineage (NCBI taxonomy): Bacteria > Pseudomonadati > Pseudomonadota > Alphaproteobacteria > Rhodobacterales > Roseobacteraceae > Ruegeria > Ruegeria sp. BHSB196. The sequence goes on along the minus strand of NZ_JBXWRY010000076.1, from coordinate 28 downwards.
CATCACCTAGTTGCCAGACGCAGGGCAG
>NZ_JBXWRY010000075.1:0-2715 GCF_059613135.1 Ruegeria sp. BHSB196 | reverse complement strand
GCCCTTCTTCATGATGATGTTTCTCGCAGGCGGCATGATCATCGCCACTCCGCTGATCGTCCGCTCAATCTCGGGCAACTTCATGATGGCCGGACCGCCGAGCATTCCCAGTCCTGGCGGGTTCGCCAAGGGTTTGATCGGAAGCAAGGGCTCACGGGCGCGGGCACGGTTTGGGACGAGGTCGAATGCTGAGATCGCCGGGGCTGGGATAAGTCAGGCGGGCGCTGCGACTATTTCAGTGGTTCAGCGGATGGCAGAACGGGCGAGAAGGTTGGAATGAAACCGGCCCTAATCGGACCTTCACCCTATGCTCGTGATGCTGCGTTCGCAGCCCGCTTTGCGGACCTTCGCTGCAAGTGCAAGATCTGGACTAGATCGAACTGACGGTCTGCGGGATCTTCCAGACATTCGAACCGACCGTTCCGGCCGGCGCTTCTGGTACAAAGCGGTCATCAACGCATGCGGTACCCAACGACCGCCGTCACTTCATCCCGCCTTTTCCCTGAAATAGTCCCAGGCTTCGACCTCGGCGCCGTCCTCGAGGATGCAGACCCCGGTCTGCGAGCCGTCGGCGGCACGACGGATCTCGTATGTTCCACCATTTTCGACGCAGTAGTTCGCAGCGGGGTTAGCAAGAGCTGTTGCCGACGGCTGTTCATCCTCGGCCGTCTCCGGAGAACAGCCGGTCATGGCCACACCGACTGTGAGAAACAAGATTCCCAGTACTTTGCTTTCAACATTCATATTTGCTCCCTTTCAACTTCGGATCAATGCGGGCCATGGGCGACCGTCAACGCGTGGTGCAGAGCAGCTTCCATGAACGCCCGTTCCGCCTTGCTTTCCCCCGGCAGATCAAGCGAGGCTTTCCGCTCCGCCCCACCTGCGGGAAGTATCCGTCCTTCCATAACCGTGCCCCAGACGCCGACGTTTCGGATCTCCATCGCGTCGACTGAGAGGGGGTTCGCATCGAGGATAGTGAAGTTTGCCCGCTTGCCGGGAGAGATCGTCCCGATCTCGTCCTCGAGCTTCAGCGAGTAAGCCGCCTCGATGGTGACCCCACGCAGCGCTTCCTCGACGGTCACGCGTTGGTCCGGCCCCGCGATCCGGCCCGAGGTCGTCAGGCGGTTCACCGCGCACCAAATAAGGAACAAAGGATCGGCCGGTGCCATAGGCATGTCGGAGTGGAGCGACCACGGGATACCCGCCCGCGAGACGTCGCCGAGGCGCACCATCTCGTCCGCGCGCTCTGGGCCGAGGCCCACCTTCCCGTATTGATCGGCCAGCGCCGCGACGTAGTAGGGATTGCCGCTGACGATGGCACCAAGCGCCTTGATGCGGCTGACCTGATCGGCGCCGCTCACCGCGAAATGCACGAGCACGGTCCGGTGATCGTAGCGCGGTTTGCGCCGCAGGTTGGTCTCGAGGGTGTCGAGAACGCGGTTCAAACCCTCATCGCCGTTGACGTGGATGTGGATCTGGTAGCCTGCGTCCCAGTAAATCCGGAAGGCGCGCTCGAAGACGTCCCGGTCCATCATCCACTCGCCCGTGTGGCTATCGAGGTAGGGATCGCGCACCTGCATAAGCTGCGAATAGATAGCCCCGTCTGCGAAGAGCTTGACCTGCTTCGACGTCATACCCGTCATGCCGCCATACCAAGAGGCGAGCTTCTCGGTCTCGGCAATGACCTGCGCGTCGTCGGCATACATGCCGACCATGCTCTTGCCGTCCGGCATGAAGGACCAGCGAAACGGCATGTCGGGGCTCGAGAAGACGGCGTTAACTCCGTCCTGAACGGGTTTGGCAAGAATGCCGCCCGGCTCGTTGCCGAAGGTAATCCCCTTGGCGTGCATGTAGTCCCTGCTGAGTTCAAGACCGGCCTGAAGCCTCTCGGGGCTTGCCACCATCGTAGCGATGTGGGGCAGGATCGCGAACATACCCTGTTCCCAATAGTGGCCATCCTCGTAGTTGCTCTGCTCCCTCGCTGACGCGGAGAAGGCCGCGTAGGCTTCGCGGGTAAGCCCGCAGCGCTCGAGTGTGGCGGTGTTCAGGAAGAACTCATGACAAGAGCGACCCCAGACGAGGATCGGCCGGGTTGTGCTGATGGCGTCGAGCTCGGCTCGGGTCAGGGAGCCGTAGAACGCCGGATGATAGCCCCATGTCAGGACCGGCTCGCCGGAACCGGGCGCCGCCGCGACGGCGGCCGTCAGCCGGTCAATGAAGTCCTGCTTGTCCTTCACGGCCGGCACAGTCCCCGAGGGCAGGACCCAGTCCTCGATCGACAGGATCTCTGACGACATGGTCAGCGCGGCGAGCACCGGGTGGTCATGCTGGGCCACGAAGCCCGGAACGATCACGTGGTCGGCGAAGGTCGTGTCGACGTCGTGGGGCTGGTCGCCGAGGATCGCGGTCGTCTCCTCGAGGCTCCCGACCCAGAGGATTCGCCCGCCTACGACCGCCACCGCCTCGGCGGACGGCTGCGTCGGCTCCAGCGTGACGATCTCGCGAGCGGTGTAGATGGTAGCCTTTGGTGCGGCCATTGCGAGGCTTCCCACGTCTTGCAACGATCCAGTTAGCGCGATGGCCCGCCCCGCCGGCGTCAGTGACGTCGCTCCCAACAGACTGGCCCAGACAAAAGTTCTCCGGTTCAAGTTGGTCATTTTGTTCAAGCCTCCCAGCTCACTGTGTCAAATGCATTTTAAGTGAGACACGACGGAT
>NZ_JBXWRY010000074.1:0-2730 GCF_059613135.1 Ruegeria sp. BHSB196 | reverse complement strand
TACCGTGAGGGAAAGGTGAAAAGCACCCCGACGAGGGGAGTGAAACAGTACCTGAAACCGAACGCCTACAATCAGTCGGAGCCCAGCCTCCAAATCAATCCGGGAGACCGTGTGTATTATGTCTATGTTTTGCGCAGCGAACGTGGCGAGCATTACATCGGTTATTCTGCCGACCTCAGACGTCGGCTGTCCGAGCACAATGACGGGAAAAATGCCTCGACGCGGGGCAGGTCGTGGGGCCTGCTTTACTACGAGGCCTATGCGTCGGAGCGTCTTGCGAGGGATCGCGAGCGCGTGCTCAAGGGACATGGCCGCAGCAAGCAGGCGTTGCTGCAGCGGCTTAGCGGGGATTGATTTGGTGGCTGGGTGACGGCGTACCTTTTGTATAATGGGTCATCGACTTGGTCTCACGAGCAAGCTTAAGCCGTTAGGTGTAGGCGCAGCGAAAGCGAGTCTTAATAGGGCGCATGAGTTCGTGGGATCAGACCCGAAACCGAGTGATCTAGGCATGGCCAGGTTGAAGGCACGGTAACACGTGCTGGAGGACCGAACCCACATCCGTTGAAAAGGATCGGGATGAGCTGTGCCTAGGGGTGAAAGGCCAATCAAACTCGGAGATAGCTGGTTCTCTGCGAAATCTATTTAGGTAGAGCGTCATCCGAATACCCCGGGGGGTAGAGCACTGGATGGGTAATGGGGCCCCACAGGCTTACTGATCCTAACCAAACTCCGAATACCCGGGAGTACTGGATGGCAGACACACTGCGGATGCTAACGTCCGTAGTGGAGAGGGAAACAACCCTGACCGACAGCTAAGGCCCCCAATTCATGGCTAAGTGGGAAAGCAGGTGGGACGACCAAAACAACCAGGAGGTTGGCTTAGAAGCAGCCATCCTTTAAAGATAGCGTAACAGCTCACTGGTCTAAACAAGTTGTCCTGCGGCGAAGATGTAACGGGGCTCAAGCCATGAGCCGAAGCTTCGGATGCCGTAAGGCATGGTAGCAGAGCGTAGTGTGACATAGAACTCATCCTGTATTGCCGCCGGTTATGTGGTGCGCGTAAGCGCGCTCAAGTAGCCGAACAGGCGGTAGCGCAGGATAGAGTTCTTTCGATGAAGCCGGCCTGTGAGGGATCCGGTGGAGAGATCACTAGCGAGAATGATGACATGAGTAGCGACAAAGAGTGTGAGAGACACTCTCGCCGAAAGTCCAAGGGTTCCTGCTTAAAGCTAATCTGAGCAGGGTAAGCCGGCCCCTAAGCCGAGGCCGAAAGGCGTAGGCGATGGGAACCAGGTTAATATTCCTGGGCCAGGAGGATGTGACGGATTGCAGGTGTAGTTCAACCTTATCGGATTGGTTGGGCTGCTGAGCAGTTCCTGGAAATAGCCCTCCATCAGACCGTACCCTAAACCGACACAGGTGGACTGGTAGAGCATACCAAGGCGCTTGAGAGAACGATGTTGAAGGAACTCGGCAAAATACCTCCGTAAGTTCGCGAGAAGGAGGCCCGGTTCCTAGGCAACTAGGGGCTGGGGGCACAAACCAGGGGGTGGCGACTGTTTATTAAAAACACAGGGCTCTGCGAAGTCGCAAGACGACGTATAGGGTCTGACGCCTGCCCGGTGCCTGAAGGTTAAAAGGAGAGGTGAGAGCCTTGAATTGAAGCCCAGGTAAACGGCGGCCGTAACTATAACGGTCCTAAGGTAGCGAAATTCCTTGTCGGGTAAGTTCCGACCTGCACGAATGGCGTAACGACTTCCCCGCTGTCTCCAACATCGACTCAGCGAAATTGAATTGCCTGTCAAGATGCAGGCTTCCCGCGGTTAGACGGAAAGACCCCGTGCACCTTTACTACAGCTTCGCACTGGCATCAGGACTGCAATGTGCAGGATAGGTGGTAGGCTTCGAAGCAGGGACGCCAGTTCCTGTGGAGCCTCCCTTGAGATACCACCCTTTGCATTCTTGATGTCTAACCGCGGTCCGTCATCCGGATCCGGGACCCTGCGTGGCGGGTAGTTTGACTGGGGCGGTCGCCTCCTAAAGCGTAACGGAGGCGCGCGAAGGTTGGCTCAGAGCGGTCGGAAATCGCTCGTTGAGTGCAATGGCAGAAGCCAGCCTGACTGCGAGACTGACAAGTCGAGCAGAGTCGAAAGACGGCCATAGTGATCCGGTGGTCCCGAGTGGAAGGGCCATCGCTCAACGGATAAAAGGTACGCCGGGGATAACAGGCTGATACTGCCCAAGAGTCCATATCGACGGCAGTGTTTGGCACCTCGATGTCGGCTCATCTCATCCTGGGGCTGGAGCAGGTCCCAAGGGTACGGCTGTTCGCCGTTTAAAGAGGTACGTGAGCTGGGTTTAGAACGTCGTGAGACAGTTCGGTCCCTATCTGCCGTGGGTGTAGGAGACTTGAGAGGAGTTGCCCCTAGTACGAGAGGACCGGGGTGAACGATCCACTGGTGGACCAGTTGTCGTGCCAACGGCAGTGCTGGGTAGCTATGATCGGACAGGATAACCGCTGAAGGCATCTAAGCGGGAAGCCCCCCTCAAAACAAGGTCTCCCTGAGGGCCGTGGAAGACCACCACGTCAATAGGCCGGAGATGTAAGCGCAGCAATGCGTTCAGTTGACCGGTACTAATCGCCCGACAGGCTTGATTTGATCCAGTAATGGAAAGACAGATCAAAAGCATACACTGACCTTGACAATAGATAGCGTCGCGGCGCCAGGC
>NZ_JBXWRY010000073.1:0-2871 GCF_059613135.1 Ruegeria sp. BHSB196 | reverse complement strand
TTCTGCAGAATCACGCTCAGATCATACGACCCGGCGATGTTGCCCAGGATCAGCATTCCGGCGATCATCGCCAGCCCGCCCGAGCCGGTGACGGCCAGCGCCATGCGGGCGCCCTGACGCCCCTCGGGCAGGTGTTTCCAGTACCCGATCAGCAGGAAGGAACTGAGCGACGTGAGTTCCCAGAACACCAAGAGCAGCAGGATGTTGTCGCTCAGAACGATCCCCACCATCGCGCCCTGAAAGAGCAGCAGGTAGGAAAAGAACTGCCCCATCGGATCTTCGCGGGACAGATAATGGCGCGCATAGAGGATGATCAGCAGCCCGATCCCGAGAATCAGCGACGCGAACAGCAGGCCCAGCCCGTCGAGCATGAAATTCGCGTTCAGCCCCAGACCGGGAATCCAGTCGAACTTGGCCGTGATCACCTCGCCTCTCATCACCGCCGGTGCGTGAATCAGCAGCCCGGCCAGCGCGATGAAGCTGGTCAGTCCCGCGCTCGACGCCGCGGCGTTGCGGCCGGCACGGATCAGCAGGGCGGGGAAGACAGCTCCGAGAAACGGAAGGGCCGCGATGAGAAAGAGTGACACCGATAGTCTCCGATCTTGCGCGCAAATTAGTGGAAATCAGTAAGGATTTTTGCGGGACTGTCCAGTTTCAGCGGGCGGGTTCCTGGATTTCATGGCGCGACGGACGCGAATGTGGGGGCTGGACGGCAAATCCGTTGACATGATCTTGAACGAAGATGTCGCGATGCGGAGGCGCGTCAAGATCGGACTTGTGGTAATACCGCAAGCAGTTACCGCTTGGATGACGGCGATGCAGACCGAAGACACACGATACCGCGTACCACCGCGCCGCTTGGTTCTGTTTGGCGGCGCGGCACTGGCGGCCGCATGGGCCGTTCGGGAGTACCGGCTCATCCCGCAGGACTATGCCGGCGGGCAGATCGGCGTTGCCGACGCGCATCGACGCGCGGTTGCCCGCGAGCTGCTGCTGATCGACATTCGGACGCCGCAGGAATGGCGTGCGACCGGAATCGGCGAAGCGGCTCACCCCCTCGACATGCGGCGCGCGGATTTCGTGGAGGCACTGGCCGAAATCGCCGGGCAGGACAAAAGCCGGCCCATCGCGTTGATCTGCGCGCGCGGCGTGCGCTCGGCCCGGCTGAGCAACCAACTGACCGAGGCCGGCTTTACCGGAATCATCGACGTGCCGGAAGGAATGCTGGGGTCGTATGCCGGTCCCGGTTGGGTGCGTTCCGGCCTGCCGGTTCTGCCGCATGACGGGGAAACGGGATGATCCGAGCCTTCGGTCTGGCGCTGTGGCTTGCGGGCCTGGCGGGGATGGCGCGGGCGGCCTGTGGCCCCGAGCCGGGCCTGTGCGAAACCACGCAGGGCGATTATCACATCGAGCTTCCCGGGCAAGCCGATCCGCCGCTGGTGGTCTTTCTCCACGGTCACGGCGGAAGTGCCGACAACGTCATCCGGAACAGATCGCTCGTCGATCCCCTGCTGGCGCGCGGTTATGCGGTGATGGCGCCCATGGGCGAGGCCCGTCCGGGCCGACCGCGCAGCTGGAACTTCTACCCCGGATGGGACGGGCGCGACGAGACCGGGTTCCTGGTCTCGGTCGTGCGGGACGCGGCCGACAAGTTCGGCATCGACACCTCCCGCGTGATCCTGTCGGGCTTTTCCGCGGGTGGATTTCTGGTCAACTATCTGGCCTGCGCCGAACCAGAGACCTTTTCCGCCTATGCGCCGGTCTCGGGCGGGTTCTGGCGGCCGCATCCCGAAGCCTGCGCAGGTCCGGTGCGGTTGTTTCACACCCATGGCTGGACCGACAACGTGGTGCCGCTGGAGGGGCGGTTTCTGGGCGGCGGGGCTTTTCAGCAGGGCGACATCTTTGCGGGGCTCGAAATTTGGCGCGCCGCAAACGGTTGCGCCGACAACATTCCCGACAGCTTCGGCGAGACCGGCCCGTTCCTGCGGCGCAAATGGACCCGCTGCGCGCAAGGCAGCGCGCTGGAATTCGTGCTGTTTCCGGGCGGACACACGGTGCCCGCCGGCTGGGCGGATATCATGGTGGAGTGGTACGAGGGCCTGCCCGGCGGCTGATCATTCCGCCGGCGTCACGGTGGCCTTGCCTTCGAGCAATGCCTTGAGTTCGCCGCGATAGCGGCGGGCGGTACGGGTGATCGCGGGCTCGCGGAAATCCTCGCGCATCCCCAGCAGACGCCGCGCCGCGCCCGCCGATACGCCGCTGAGCGCCGAAAGCGGCACGGCCAGAGCCAGGCTGATGGCAATCGGCGCAAGCCAGACCGACACCAGACCGGCCAGGATGCCGATCCCCAGCGCCAGACCGCTGGCGGTCTCGAGCGCATGGCAGATCAGAAGCGTTCTCAGGCCGTAGCGGCCCCCGTTCCGAGCCTGCGGCGACCAACCCTTTTGCAGGCCCAGCGCCGTCCGGAACACCGCGATCATCTGCTGAACCATCAGGATCGGAGCATAGAGAATCGACAGCACGAGTTCGGACAGGAAGGACAGCGAGAACCTCCAGCCGCCTCCGAAATCCGCAAAGCGCGCCCCGCTGAGCGGCAGCGCGGCGAGGCCCAGGAGCTTGGGGGCCAGCAGCATGGCGTACATGACCAGAATGATCAGAACGTGCCGGCCCTCGGTCATTTCCGGCCATTCGGGAAACAGGGGATTGTCGGGGCTGAAGTAGTGCAGGACCGAGGCGTCCTTGCCTTCCCCGATCAAGGCCCACATCACCAGCAGCGCAAACCAGAGTGGCGACATCAGATAGCCCACGGCGCCATGGAACATGTGAAAGCGCGAGATCGGGCGGAAGCCGCGCGAGCCCAGCAGTTTCAAA
>NZ_JBXWRY010000072.1:0-4378 GCF_059613135.1 Ruegeria sp. BHSB196 | reverse complement strand
AATCCGAGATAGTGTCTTTGGGCATTCGGGTCGAGCGCGGTGTGGAAGCTGCCCATGGGCGGCATCGCCTGCAGGGTGTCGCCAACCTTCAGTTCGTCATTGGCCCAGGTCGAAAAGGCGCCGCCTTCGACCCGCTTGATGCCCACCTGCAGAACGCCGTCATCCTTGCCCGCGCAGATCGAGTAGGACCGGCGCAGTTCCTCGCCGTCGAAATCCCGGCGGAAGGTCAGGTACTGGCCCTGGATGAAGTCGAACTCCGCTGCCGCGCCGTTGGCGGGCTTGAGTGTCACCACGACCGCGGCGCGGATGGTCTTGTGGATGTCGGTGACTTCCAGATCGTGAAAGCGTGCCATCCGGTCCTCCTCAGATGCACTTGAAATAGTCGAAAGGTTCCAGGCAGTCGGTGCAGCGCCAATGCGCCTTGCACGGGGTCGAGCCGAACTGGCTGACCTTCTCCACCGCCTTGCTGCCGCAGCGCGGGCAGCGTTCGGGGCCGCCGGCCGGTTGGGGCGGCGCGATGCCGAACTCCTCAAGCTTCGCGCGGCCCTTGTCGCTGAGCCAATCCGTCGTCCAGGCCGGAGAGATGCGGGTTTCCAGCCTGATCTTCTCGATACCGTGGTCGCGCAGGGCGGTTTCGATGTCCATCGCAATGACCGAGGTCGCCGGACAGCCCGAATAGGTGGGCGTCACCGCAACGGTCAGCGTGTCGCCCTCCCAGGCCACATCGCGCACGATGCCCAGATCGACGACCGAGATCACGGGGATCTCGGGGTCGGGCACGGCGTCGAGCCACGCCCATATCTGTTCGACCGAAGCCCGCGTCATCGTCACCTACCAGGTTGCGCCGGGATAGGCGCGTTGCAACCACTGCATCTGCGTCAGCAGATGCCCCAGATGCTCGGTATGCATCCGGCCGTCGCGCCCGCCCTTGTGGGCGAACCGGCTGTCGGGAATGGCGAGCGTCGCTTCGCCCAGAACCCGTCCGATCAGCGCATCGTATTCCTCGCGCAGGCCGGCGGGGTCCGGCGCGATTCCGGCGGCGACCATTTCGGCATCCACCTCGTCACTGGCGAACATCTCGCCCACGTAGGGCCAGAGATAATCCAGCGCCTCCTGCATCCGGGCATGGCTTTCCTCGGTGCCGTCACCCAGGCCCACCACAGTGTCGCCGGAGCGTTCCAGGTGATAGGCCACTTCCTTGCTGGCCTTGGCGGCGATCGCCGCGACACGCTCGTCCGACGACTTCATCAGCCGTCCCAGCATGATCGAGTGCCAGGCGTCGAACAGTAACTGGCGCATCAGGGTGCGCCCGAAATCGCCGTTGGGCACCTCGACCAGCAGCACGTTGCGGAAATCCCAGGCGTCGCGCAGAAAGGCCAGATCGTCGGCGCTCTTGCCTTCGCCCTGAACCTCGCCGGCCAGGCCCAGCCACATTTGCGTCTGCCCGATCAGGTCCAGCGCGGTATTGGCCAGCGCGATGTCCTCTTCCAGCACCGGCGCGTGGCCGCACCACTCGCTGACCCGGTGGCCGAGGATCAGGGTGTTGTCCCCCATCCTGAGCAGGAATTGCAGAAAGGCTTCGTCGCGGGTCATCACATCGCCCCCACTTCTTCGGGGATGTCGAAAAAGGTCGGGTGCCGATAGACCTTGGACTCCGACGGCTCGAACAGCGGGCCCTTGTCGCTGGGCGAACTGGCGGTGATGTGTTTCGCCTCGACCACCCAGATCGACACCCCCTCGTTTCGGCGGGTATAGACATCACGGGCGTTCTTGATCGCCATCTCGGCGTCCGGGGCATGCAACGAACCGACATGGCGGTGGCTCATGCCGTGCTGACCGCGGATGAAGATTTCCCAAAGAGGCCATTCGTTTTTCATCAGTCATTCTCCTCCTGACTGGGCGCGGGGCGTCGTGCCGGCGGCAAAAGCCGGACGCCGCGCGCAGCAATTCCTGCCTGTCCTACTCCGCAGCGACCTTGGCCGCGGCTTTCTTGCGTGCGTGGGCCAGCAGCCCGTCGCGCACCCATTTGCCGTCGTCCCAGGCCTTGTTGCGGGCGGCGAGGCGGTCGGTGTTGCAGGGGCCGTTGCCCTTGATCACGTCGAAGAATTCGGACCAATCCGGCTCGGTGAAATCGTAGTGCCCGCGCTCTTCGTTCCATTTCAGGTCCGGGTCGGGAATGGTCAGGCCGAGATATTCCGCCTGCGGCACGGTCTGGTCCACGAATTTCTGGCGCAGCTCGTCATTGGTGTTGATCTTGATCTTCCACGCCATCGACTGGGCCGAATGCACCGAGTCCTTGTCGGACGGGCCGAACATCATCAGCGACGGGTACCAGAACCGGTTCAGCGCATCCTGCGCCATCTTGCGCTGTTCGGGCGTGCCCTCGGCCATCTTCCGGATCGCGTCATAGCCCTGGCGCTGGTGAAAGCTTTCTTCCTTGCAGATGCGGATCATCGCGCGCGAATACGGCCCGTACGAGGTGCGCTGCAGCGGCACCTGGTTCATGATCGCCGCCCCGTCGACCAGCCAGCCCACTGCGCCGATATCGGCCCAGTTCAGCGTGGGATAGTTGAAGATGGACGAGTACTTCATGCGCCCGTCCAGCAGCATCTCGGTGATTTCATCGCGCGAAACGCCCAGCGTTTCGGCGGCGCAGTACAGGTAGAGGCCATGCCCGGCCTCGTCCTGCACCTTGGCCAGCAGGATCGCCTTGCGCTCCAGCGTGGGGGCGCGGGTGATCCAGTTGCCCTCGGGCAGCTGGCCGACGATTTCCGAATGCGCGTGCTGGCCGATCTGGCGGATCAGCGTGGCGCGATAGTCGTCGGGCATCCAGTCCTTGGGCTCGATCTTGATATCGGCGTCGATCTTGTCCTGAAAGGCGCGTTCCTGCTCGGTCATTTCCTCGCGGGATTTGACGCCTGTTCCTGCCGTCTTGATCATCTGAGCGTACATGTCGGGTCTCCTCCCTTACACGCGTTCCAGGATCAGGGCCGCGCCCTGACCAACTCCGACGCACATGGTGCACAGGGCATAGCGCCCACCCGTGCGTCTCAACTGATAGGCGGCGGTCATCACCAGCCGCGCGCCGGACATGCCCAGCGGATGGCCGATCGCGATGGCGCCCCCGTTGGGATTGACATGGGGTGCATCGTCGGCGACGCCAAGCTCGCGCAGCGTGGCGAGGCCCTGCGATGCGAAGGCTTCGTTCAATTCTATCACATCCATCTGATCGATGCTCAGCCCCGCGCGGGCCAGCACCTTGCGGGTGGCCGGAACCGGGCCGATCCCCATGACGCGGGGCTCGACCCCGGCGACCGACATGCCCACGACGCGGGCGATCGGGGTCAGGCCGTTCTTCTGCGCCGCCGCCTCGTTGGCCAGCAGGATGGCCGCGGCGCCGTCATTGACGCCCGAGGCATTGCCCGCCGTCACCGTCTTGTCCGGCCCGTTGACCCCTTTCAGGCCCGCCAGTTTCTCGGCCGTCGTGCCGGGGCGGGGATGTTCGTCGGTATCCACCACCGACGGTTCGCCCTTGCGCTGCGGGATAGTGACGGGGGTGATCTCGTCGGCGAAGACCCCCGCCTGATGCGCCGCGGCCCAGCGGGCCTGACTGCGCGCGGCAAAGGCATCCTGATCGGCGCGGCTGATGTCATAGTCCTCGGCCACGTTGTCGGCGGTCTGCGGCATCGAGTCGGTGCCGTACATCTCGTGCATCTTCTTGTTCACGAAGCGCCAGCCGATTGTGGTGTCATAGACCGCGTTGGCGCGGGAAAAAGCGCTGGTGGCCTTGGGCATCACGAAGGGCGCGCGGGACATGCTTTCGACGCCGCCGGCGATGGCCATGTCATAGTCGCCCGCCTTGATGGCCCGCGCGGCCATGCCGACCGCGTCCATGCCGCTGGCGCACAGGCGGTTGATCGTGGTGCCCGGAACCTCGACCGGGAAACCGGCCAGCAGCGCGGCCATGCGGGCCACGTTCCGGTTGCTTTCCCCGGCCTGGTTGGCGTCGCCCAGGATCACGTCATCCAGGCTCGCCCAATCCACCTGCGGGTTGCGCTCCTTCAGCGCGGCCAGCGGGATCGCGGCCAGATCGTCGGTGCGAACCTGGGACAAGGCGCCGCCGTAGCGTCCGATCGGGGTGCGCTGCGCGTCGCAGATGAAAGCGTCCATGCGTCAGAACTCCAGTCTTGCGTAGGTGCCATTAAGTGACCGCTTGGTCGGGTAATACGCCTTGATGCGATTCGCGGCAAGCAAAATGTAACGTATTTTCCAAGAAACCCAGAATTTCGTAACATATCGAGATGGCCGAAACCGCCCGGCCGTACGCGGAACCGCAACTTTTCAAGGGTTGCTTGGTCAGAGTTGCCCGGCTTCGCCC
>NZ_JBXWRY010000071.1:0-4686 GCF_059613135.1 Ruegeria sp. BHSB196 | reverse complement strand
GAACAGGGCTGGGTCGCGGTGGACGCCACGCTGGACAAGCGGCGCGGGGCGGACTCGGTGCGCAAGCTGGATCTCACCGCCGGTCTCTCGACCGACCGCCGCCTGAACCCGCTGGTGCAGATCGAAACCTCGCGCACGGGCGACGGTCCGGTATACTGGAGCGTCACCCCCACGCTCATGATCCGAACCCGACAAACCGGCAGCACCTGGGTTGTCGGTCTCGAAAAGTCCTCGGCCGCCGCCCGTCCCGGCCTCAAGCTCGCCCTCTGGCGCAGTTTCTGAACGGTCGGGCGGGCCGTATGCGCCCGCCCGTCCCCTCCCTGATCACCGGTCGATCCGGATCGTGGCCGAAACCGTGCCCTTCAGGGCTTCGGGCCAGTTCAGAACGATCTGATCACCGTTCGCGCCCTGCTGCAGCAGGACATGTGGCGCGGCGTATCGCACCGCGTTTCCGGCGGTGGTCAGCGCGCCCAGCGCCACCACCCCGTCGCAGCCCCGGGTCCAGCCCCCGAACGGCAGCGCCGCGCCCGTACCGATGACCCAGGATTGCGCCGCCGTGTTCTGCTCGTGGCGTATCCGCAGCGGGTTGAAACTCTGCACCGTCACGCCATGGAACGTGTTGCCCTCGAACACGACGTTCTTCGCCCGGTCGGGATTCAGGTCGGCAAAGGTCGTGTCCACCCGCTCGGCCCGGTCGATATTGCCGTTGAGCGACCGGAACTTGTTCCCCGTCACCGACAGGCCGTTCAGGAAATGCCCCGTCCCGTAGGGCCGCACCACGATATAGCTGAACCAAGGCGCCACCGCTCCGGACAGAAAGATGTTTTCGGTGATGCTCATGGAACTGAACGAAAACCCGGTCACGAAATCCGGCGTCGGGTCGTGCTCGTTCGTCCATTCGACAAAGCAGTTGTCGATGTAGTTTTCCGCGATGGTCGAACCGGTGTAGGTGCCCGAGACGACCAGGCCCGCGGTGCGGCTGCCGTTGGGCACCTCGTCGCCCTGAAAGAAGTGATTGCCCAGCACCATGTTGTTGCCGCCGCTCAGCACCGCGAAATGCCGGAACCGGGTCGCCCGGTTGTGCCGCAGCTTGACATCGTTGGCATTGGCGTTGAGCGCGATCGAGCTGCGTTCCGGAACCGTCTTGTCGTCCTCGGCCGACAGGAACTGGCATTCGTCGATCAGCATGCCCTGACAGCCGTTGCCGATCGAGGTGATGCCGCGATCCTTGGGGCGGCTGACAAAGCAGTTCTTGAGCGAAAAGATCTTGCCGGCGGGCGCCAGCCGGATCGCGCTGCACCGCTGATTGCACTGGAACTCGATATCCTCCAGCCCGAATTTCTGAAGCGAGCTGAACCCGCTGAAGTCCAGCAGATACTTGAACTCCGTGAAGGTGAAGGTCTGCGTCCCAGCCGCGTCGAACAGCGGCCCGCTCAGGGTGATTTCACCGGCCCCGGTATTCCTGGACCGCACATAGACCTCTCGCCCCACGCCATTGCCCGTGACCAGCGCACCGACCGGCACGTTGGCCACATTGACGACATTGGTCAGCTTGTAGGGGTCGCCCGGATCGTAGCTGGCCTGCGAACTGAAGGTCTCGGTCGCCCAGGCCGGGCTGTCCTGCACGTCCAGCTGGCCGTTGCGGATCACCCGCCGCGTTGCATAGCTGGTCCGGTTCGGCACCGCCGCCTGCATGTCGATGGGTTCCGACACCGACACCTTGCGCCCGCCCATGTCCAGCGATTCATGGTCCGAGTTGTTGATCAGCGCCTGGAACGCCTTGCGAAAGGCCAGCGCCTCGTCTCCGAACGCCGAGATATAGGTGGGCAGATCGAAATTCTTGGTCAGCAGCAGCATCTTGTCCACCGGCATCGTCACCGTGCCTTCGAACTCGATCTCGGAATTCATGCTGGTCGTTTCGCCCAGGAAATAGCTGCCCGCCGGCACCAGAACGCGGCGTCCGTTCGCCGCCTGATCCGCCGCCTCGAACGCCAGGTGGTCATCCGTCACGCCGTCGCCGCGCGCGCCGAAATCACGCACATCGACCACCCCGATCATGTCGCGCAGAAAGACGCTGGTCACGTCCGAGATCTCGATGTCGTCCACCCGGATGACGGCCCCGTTCGGACCCTCGATGTCCAGACCGAAGTGACCATACAGCGCCGCCGGACCCCAGGGCATGTCCACGCCGTCGCGAAACCCGGTGCCGACGATCGCGGCGATCTCGACGACGTCGCCATAGGTGGTCAGCGCCGTGGCCGGGCCCAGTTCGGCCACCCCCGGCACATGCGCGTCCCCCGCGCCGCCGGCCCAGCCCGCGATCCGCACGCTCGGCAACGGCCCGGCCACCGCCTTGACCCGCGCCCGAATCTGCAGATAGCAGCCGGGCAGGATCGGCGTCTGCCCCATGTAGCGGATCTTTTGCGGCGCGCTGGTCTTCTGCACCTCAAGGCAGCCTCCGAAATCCGCATCCGCCGGAACGAATGCCGCGGTGCCGGACCCGGCATAGGTGTCCGAGCCCGGCGTGCCATCGCCGCTCGACCAGACCTCCAGACCGTCCTTGAACGCTGGCGGCATGAAATTGATGCCGTCGGTGATCGCCTTGTTCATACGTACCCCTTTCCCAATTGCGCCGACGCGAACCGCCGCAGGCGCGGCAGATCGGGTTTCGGGCGCTCCCGAATGCGCAGATCGGAATAGGGGAAAATGCTTAAGCCGGGCTGGCAGCACCGTGACGGTGCCGTTGCCTCACGCCGCCGGATCGGCGCCGCTCAGCAGCTGAACGCCGTTGATCTTCCAGTCGTCGCCCAGCCGGATCATCTGGTAGTCCAGCAGGTGGATGCGGCCGCTGCCGTCCACGATCATGACCTTCTGCCACAGGCGGCCGGAGATTTTCCGCAGTTCCAGAAACCGGACCTCCGCCGGCCGCCAGACCATGGGATAGCCATTGCGCACCATCGCACCGAAATTGTCGGGGGTGCGGAACAGGTTCTGAATGCCGGGGCTGGCAAAGGTGAAGGCGGTGGCGAAGTCGTCCGCCTTGAAGGCGTCGATCTGCGACCGGATATTGGCTTCGATCTCGTCGCTCTGCGCGTGGGCGGGCCCGCTCAGCAGAACCCAGACCGACAGGACGGCAACGATATGGCGCATGGGGCTCCCTCCTGAGGTTCAGGTAGCCCCACGGCCCGCACCGTCAAATCAGACCAGTTCGCCCGCCAGCGCCTTGTCGATCAACGCGATCGTTTCGGCCACGCCGTAGAGCGCGATGAACCCGCCGAACCGCGGCCCCTGGCTGGCGCCCAGAAGCACCTCGTATAGCGCGGTGAACCAGTTCCGCAGCGGATCGAACCGCTCGCGCCCGACGGCATAGACCACCGATTGCAGCGCCTCGTCCTCGATCGGACCGTCATAGGCTTCCAGCGCGGCCTTCAACGCTTCCAGCGCCTCGCGTTCCTGCTCGGTCGGCGCGCGGTGCTGGCGCGTCGGCTTGACGAAATCGTTGAAGTAGCGCACCGCGAACCCGGCCGCCTGATCCAGGTCGGGATGGGTTTCGGCGCTGGCCTCGGGCGCATAGCGGCGGATGAAGCCCCACAAGGTCTCCTTGTCCTCGGCCCCGGACACCGACGCGAGGTTCAGCAGCATCGCGAACGGCACCACCAGATTGCTCTCGGGCACGTCGCCGCCGTGAATGTGCCAGACCGGATTGTTCAGCTGTGCCTTCGGATCCTGCCCCGGATAGGCCCGCAACTGCTGGTGGTATTCGTCCACCGCCTTGGGGATCACGTCGAAATACAGCCGCTTGGCCGTCTTGGGCTTCTGGTACATGAAATAGGACAGGCTCTCGGGCGCGGCATAGGTCAGCCACTCCTCCATCGACAACCCGTTGCCCTTGGACTTGGAAATCTTCTGCCCAAGCTCGTCGTTGAACAGCTCGTAACTCAGCGACTCGGGCGGCTGCTTGCCCAGCGCCCGGCAAATCTTGGACGACTGCGTGACCGAGTCGATCAGATCCTTGCCCGACATCTCGTAGTCCACGCCCAGCGCGGCCCAGCGCATCGCCCAGTCGGGCTTCCACTGCATCTTGACATGGCCGCCCGTGACCGGGATTTCCACCTTCTCGCCATCCGGCTCCTGATAGACGATGGTGCCCTTGGCCACGTTGCGTTCCAGCGTCGGCACCTGCAGCACATGGCCGGTCTTGGGCGAGATCGGCAGGAAACAGGAATAGGTCTCGCGCCGCTCCGGCCCCAGCGTCGGCAGCATGATCTCCTGGATCTTGTCGAACCGCTCCAGCGCGGTCAGCAGCATCTCGTCGAACCGGCCCGAGGTGTAGTACTCGGTGGCCGACGCGAACTCGTACTCGAACCCGAAACGGTCCAGAAATTCGCACAGCATCGCATTGTTGTGCTGGGCAAAGCCTTCGTGGGTGCCGAACGGGTCGCGCACCTTGGTCAGCGGCAGGTGCAGATCCTGCTGCAGCTCGTCCTGCATCGGCACGTTGGTCGGCACCTTGCGCAGCCCGTCCATGTCGTCCGAGAAACAGATCAGCCGGGTCGGAATGTCGCTGATCTGCTCGAAGGCATGGCGCACCATCGAGGTGCGCGCCACCTCGCCGAACGTGCCGATATGCGGCAGACCCGACGGGCCATAGCCGGTCTCGAACAGAACGTATCCCTTTTCCGGCGG
>NZ_JBXWRY010000070.1:0-4632 GCF_059613135.1 Ruegeria sp. BHSB196 | reverse complement strand
GAAGGCATGGCGCACCATCGAGGTGCGCGCCACCTCGCCGAACGTGCCGATATGCGGCAGACCCGACGGGCCATAGCCGGTCTCGAACAGAACGTATCCCTTTTCCGGCGGCGCTTTCTGATAGCGTTTGAGAACCCGGCGCGCCTCTTCGAAAGGCCAGGCCTTGGACGCAAGAGCGGTTTCGCGCAGTTCAGACATCTGTTTCGGTCTCCATCGGAAAAAGGCGGCGGCGGCACGGTGCGGCCGGCCCGGTCTCTCCTATTGTGCTGGTGCAGCATGAGTCAACAAAGCATCGCGCTTTGAGGAGTTGAACCCGGCCCCCGCACTCCGTATCGTGCGCCCGAGGCAAACCGCAGCAGGACCGAATGATGACCCAGCAAGCCCCCCATCCGATGACCCCGCAGGATTGCTTGGTGGCGATCATGGTGGCGATCTCCGCCTCGGACGAAAACATCCGCACCGCCGAGCTGGTCAAGATCGAGACCGCGGTGAACATGCTCCCCATCTTCGCCGAATACGACATCGACCGCGTTCAGCGGGTGTCACAGGTCGTCTTCGACCTGTTCGAGCAGGAGGACGGGCTCGACGCGCTGTTCGGCCTGATCCGCGACAACCTGCCCGAGCGGCTCAACGAAACCGCCTATGCGCTGGCCTGCGACGTTGCAGCTGCCGACGGCAAGCTGGCCGAAACCGAACTGCGCCTGCTCGAAGAAATCCGGTACGAGCTGAACATCGACCGCCTGCACGCCGCCGCCATCGAACGCGGCGCCCGGGCGCGCCACGTGGTCTGACCGGGCGCTCAACTCCCGTACAGGCTCCCCCAGCGTTCGATGAGCGCCTGTTGCAGCTTTCTGGACTGCCGGTTCCACGGTCGCGCGCCTTCGGGGCGTTCCCGCTCCGCCTTGCTGAGCTTGGCCCGCCGCGCGATGTCGGCGGTGAAGATCGCAAAGGCCAGTTCCGCCCCGCCCGCCGTGGTCATGAAACCGCCCAGCCCCGAGACGAAATTCAGCGTTCCGGTCTTGGCATCGACCCGGATCGGATGCCCCTTGATCGGCCGCCCCTTGCTGTCTTTC
Organism: Ruegeria sp. BHSB196; assembly: GCF_059613135.1. NCBI lineage: Bacteria > Pseudomonadati > Pseudomonadota > Alphaproteobacteria > Rhodobacterales > Roseobacteraceae > Ruegeria > Ruegeria sp. BHSB196. The sequence goes on along the minus strand of NZ_JBXWRY010000070.1, from coordinate 3,559 downwards.
AGCGTGAAGGGCTTGAGCAGGGGCCGCAGCGCCTCCGCCCTGCGCGCCGCGATCAGCGCCGTCACCAGATCCGCCGGTGCCATGCGCGAGGCATCGCCCAGGCCCGAATGATCCACCATCGCGATCCGCGACGTGCCATAGGTCTCGGCGGCCCAGCGGTTCATCTCGGCGGCGGACTCGCGCAGGTCCGCCGGACGCACGCCCCGCGCGACCGTGGCCGCCATGCCGACCATCTCGGCGGTGATGTTGGTCGAGTATTTCAACATCCCGCGCAGGATGTTCTTCAACGGCTCGCTGCGATGCGTCACCAGCACCGTGCCGGACGGCGGCGTACGCACCACCTGCACCCGGCCCAGCACGATCCCGTTCACCCGCGCCAGCGTCTGGAACACATCCCCCGCATAGAGCGACGGCTTGCGCACCGGCAGCCACCGCGCGCCGCCCTTGCCCAGCGCGCCGCTCGCCACGGTCCAGTTGTCCACCCGTGCGCTGGCCGCGTAGGTATAGATCGGCAGGTTGCGGTTCGCGACCGTCATTTTCGCCATCGCCACACGCGGCTTGTAATTCGCGCTGCGCGCATCCATCGCCACGTCATAGCCCTTGGCGCCGCGCTTCCACTCGAAATGCACCCGGTTGAAGTTGAGCGCGATCCCGGTCACCGCCGGGCTGTAGCCCACGTGATCCGGCTGCGACGGATCGATGCTGTGGACATAGGGCAAGGCGCCTTCATAGACCTTGAAGGCCCCGCGCACCTCGCGGATGCCCGCCTTCCTCAGATTGGCCGCCATGGTCGCAAGGGCCTCGGTGTCCAAGAGCGGATCGCCGCCCCCGGCCAGGATCAGATCGCCCTGCAGCACGCCGTTTTCCACCGGACCGTCCGCAATCAGCCGCGTCTCGAACCGGTGGTCCGGCCCCAGCACGTCCAGCGCATAGAGCGCGGTCAGCGCCTTGGCGACGCTGGCGGGCGGCAGACCGCTGCCCGCGCCCACCGACTCCAACTGCGCCCCGCTGCGCACGTCGGCCACGGCGAAAACCACCTTGCCGCGCAGCCCCGCCGCCTGAATGACCCGTTCGGGCCCGTTCAGCGGCGCTCGGCGCATCTGCGGTCTCAGCGAAGCTTCCGGTGCGCCGGCCCAGCCGGCCGCGGGGCTCAATGCAGCGCCCAGTCCAACAAGAAATGCCCGACGTGAAATCCGATCAAACATGCGCCAATAGAATCTCAGCGATTACCGTCAAACAAGAAGCTATCTCTGAATTCTCCCGTTCCGGGACAAATTTGTCGACAGGTTTTTTGCAAGCGATACGAATGGTTTGCGCAAACCCTGCGTGACGGCAACAAAATGTCGGGAGATCCTGGTGCTGCCGGAGAGATTTGAACTCTCGACCTCTCCCTTACCAAGGGAGTGCTCTACCCCTGAGCTACGGCAGCGCGGTGAGCGGGTGATTAGACTCAAACGATACTGCGCGCAAGGGTGTCTGGACGGTTTTTTTCCCCTCCTGTAGAGAATGACCATGGCAGACAGGAAACCACCAAAAAAACCCGGGCAAGCCGAACAGACGCGCGACGACCGGCTCAAGGCCGCGCTCAAGGCCAATCTGGCCCGGCGCAAGGCACAGGCCAGGGCGCGCGCGGCGTCCGGGCCCAAGGCCGGTTCCAAAGAGGGGTAGGAGCAGATGGATTCGATACTCGTTACAGGCAACGGGCCGCTCAGCGGCCAGATCCCGATCGCCGGGGCCAAGAATGCCTGCCTGACCCTCATGCCGGCCACGCTGCTCAGCGACGAGCCGCTGACCCTCACCAACGCCCCGCGGCTGAGCGACATCAAGACGATGACGCTGCTGCTGCAATCGCTGGGGGCCGAGGTCTCGGCGCTGCAGGACGGGCAGGTTCTGGCCATGTCCAGCCACGATCTGACCAGCCACACCGCGGATTACGAGATCGTGCGCAAGATGCGCGCCTCCAACCTCGTGCTGGGACCGCTGCTCGCGCGGATGGGCCGGGCCGTCGTGTCCCTCCCCGGCGGCTGCGCCATCGGCGCGCGGCCGATGGACCTGCATGTCGAGGCGCTGCAGGCCCTGGGGGCCGAGATCGACCTGAAAGACGGCTACCTGCATGCCAGCGCCCCCAACGGGCTGAAAGGCGCGGTGCATGAATTGCGCTTTGCCTCTGTGGGCGCGACCGAGAACATGGTGATGGCGGCAGCGCTCGCCAAGGGCACCACGGTGCTGAAGAACGCGGCGCGCGAGCCCGAGATCGTCGATCTGGTGCACTGCCTGCGCAAGATGGGCGCGCAGATCGCGGGCGAGGGAACGTCCACCATCGAGATTCAGGGCGTCGACCGCCTGCACGGCGCCACCCATCAGGTCGTCACCGACCGGATCGAACTGGGCACCTACATGCTCGCCCCCGCCATCTGCGGCGGCGATGTCGAATTGCTCGGCGGCCGGCTCGACCTGGTCGGCGCCTTCGCCGAAAAGCTGGACGCGGCGGGCATCCAGGTCGCGGAAACCGACAAGGGGCTCAGGGTCACGCGCCGCAATGGCCGGGTCAACGCGGTGAACGTCACCACAGAACCCTTCCCGGGCTTCCCCACCGACCTTCAGGCCCAGATGATGGCCCTGATGTGCACGGCCGAGGGCACATCGGTTCTCGAGGAACGCATTTTCGAGAACCGATTCATGCACGCGCCGGAACTGATGCGCATGGGGGCCGAGATCGAGGTGCATGGCGGCACCGCCACCGTCACCGGCGTCGAACGGCTCAAGGGCGCGCCGGTGATGGCCACCGATCTGCGCGCCTCGGTCTCGCTGATCCTGGCCGGGCTCGCGGCCGAGGGCGAAACCGTGGTCAGCCGGGTCTATCACCTGGACCGCGGCTATGAACATGTCGTGCGCAAGCTGGAAGGCGTGGGTGCAAAAATCGAACGGATCAAAGGCTGATGGCAGACGCAACATTCGAAGACGGGCGCGAGGCGCCGCTCTATCTCGGCGCCGAGGATGCCGAGGATCTCAGGATCATCGCGTCGCTCGCGCAGGATGCGGTCTTTCCCGCGACCGAGATGACCTGGCGCCCGTCCGAACGCCGTTTCGCCCTGCTGCTCAACCGCTTCCGCTGGGAAGACCGCGACGCCGCCGAGCGCCGCGGCCGGCCCTATGAGCGCGTGCAGTCGCTGCTCGCCTTCGACAACGTGCTGGGCGTGGCCAGCCAAGGGGTGGACCGCCGCGACGAGGACACCATCCTGTCGCTGCTGGACATCGCGTTCGAACCGGGCGAAGACGGCGCGGGGAATATCCTGCTGACATTGGCGGGGGATGGCGCGATCCGACTCTCGGTCGAGGCGCTGGAATGTACGCTCAAGGATGTGACCCGACCCTATCAGGCGCCGTCGAAACAGGCACCGAGCCATTCGATCTAGGTGAACAACAAGCGCGGGATATCGCAGGCATTCTCCGCCGTGCCGAAAGGCGAAGAGATTCGCCGCGCCAGCCCGTTCGACATTTTCGACATGAGCCGGGTTCTGACCCGTGCCATCGAAAGGCTCTGCGTGGACGACCACGG
>NZ_JBXWRY010000069.1:0-7507 GCF_059613135.1 Ruegeria sp. BHSB196 | reverse complement strand
GATACCGTGGTGTTCGACAAGACCGGCACCCTGACCGCGGGCACGCCCGAACTGGTCAATCTCGGCGATCACAGCCGCGCCGATCTGGAAATCGCGCTGGCCCTGGCCGAGGCGTCGTCGCATCCGCTGTCGGTGTCCCTGGCCCGCGCGGCGCGCGAGGCCGGGCTCAAGCCGGCCTCTGTCACCGATCTGGCCGAGGTGCCGGGCTTTGGCGCCGAAGGACGGTATCGCGGCCAACCGGTGCGACTGGGCCGCGCCGCCTGGGTCGGCGCCCAACAGGGTCAGCAGACAACGGCCTGGCTGGCGGTGGGCGATCGTGCGCCGGTGGCCTTCCGCTACACCGACGCCCTGCGCCCGGGCGCGGCCGAGGCGGTTGCGGCGCTCCGCTCTGCCGGCAAGACCGTCACGCTGATCTCCGGCGACACCCAGGGCGCGGTGGCGGCGCTGGCCGACAAGCTCGGGATCGAGGACTGGGTGGCCGAAGCATTGCCGGAAGACAAGGCAAGGCGCGTCCAGGATTTGGCCGATCAGGGCCACAAGGTGCTGATGGTCGGCGACGGCCTGAATGACACGGCGGCGCTGGCCGCGGCGCATGTCTCGATCTCGCCGGCCTCGGCCCTGGACGCGGCGCGGGTCGCATCGGACATCGTCCTGCTGGGCAACGATCTGTCGCCGATTGCCGATGCCTGCAACACTGCCGTCAAGGCAACCAAACGGATACGCGAGAATTTCCAGATCGCCACCGTCTACAACGTGATCGCGGTTCCGCTGGCCGTCGCGGGGCTTTGTTCGCCGCTCATCGCCGCATTGGCGATGTCCACCTCATCGATTACAGTGTCGCTGAATGCGCTGCGGTTGAGGTGATGCGATGGAAGTGCTGGCCTATCTGATCCCGATTTCCCTGTTTCTTGGCGGCATTGGCCTGGTGGCGTTCATCTACACGGTCCGCACCAACCAGTATGACGACCCCGAAGGCGACGCGCGCCGCATACTGAACAGCGAATGGGACGATCGCCCCAAACCCTGAACGGTGCCGGACCATGCGGCACGGACCACGGCAGAAAGGTGCAGCCATGGAAATCTACAAGGCCGGCAGCCGCCCGAGCGTGAAGGCACGGTCCGACTGGTTCACGGGCACGGTCTGGCAGGATCCGGTGGTCGAGGCCGCCGAACCGGCGCGGGTCCGCGCCTTGCGCGTGGCCTTTGAGCCCGGTGCGCGCACCGCGTGGCACACCCATCCGCTGGGCCAGACGCTGCATGTGCTGTCGGGTGTGGGGCTGGTCGGCCGCCGCGACGCGGCCCCGCAGATCATCCGCCCCGGCGACACGGTCTGGATCCCGCCGGGACAGGAGCACTGGCACGGCGCCGGACCCGACACCGCGATGACCCACCTGGCCATCCAGGAGGCGCTGGATGGCCGCGTGGCGGACTGGCTGGAACAGGTCACGGACGAAGATTACCTGCGCCCGCCCGCGTGATGCGCGCCACGGGACCGTGGCCTGTGCCGGGTGCCCTTGAAATCGACGCAATGCCCGGCTATGTCCGGCCTATCCGCAAGCAGAGAGACGAGCCTCATGGCCAACACCAATCCGATCCAGTTCATCCAGCAGGTCCGAGCCGAAGTTGCCAAGGTCGTCTGGCCGACCCGGCGCGAGGTGCTGCTGACCACTGTGATGGTGTTCATCATGGCGGCGTTGACGGCGGTGTTCTTCGCGCTGGTCGATCTGGGCATCCGCGGCGGATTGCAGCTGATCCTGGGCATGTTCAACTGATCGCCGGGGCGCCGTCCCCCGCGCAATGGCTTCGGGCCGGAACCGGGCCGACCCATCCGCATTAATCCCCGCCGCCCCCTTGCACAGATCGCCGTGTCGGAGTAGGTGACGCGTTACCTTTCGGGATGGGCGTGCGGCGATTCGGGCTGCGCGCCGCTTTTTATTCCGGAATGCGCGGCCGGGCCGCGACGAGATTTCAATGACCGGCGTGTCGCCCGCGACGCGCCCAAGGCAGAACAAGGACGACAGGTTCATGGCGAAACGGTGGTACTCGGTCAGCGTTCTTTCGAACTTCGAAAAGAAGATCGCCGAACAGATCCGCACCTCGGTCGCAGAACAGGGCCTTGAGGACGAGATCGACGAGGTTCTGGTGCCCACCGAAGAGGTGATCGAGGTGCGCCGGGGCAAGAAGGTCACGACCGAGCGCCGCTTCATGCCGGGCTACGTGCTGGTGCACATGGAAATGTCCGATCAGGGCTATCACCTGATCAACTCGATCAACCGTGTCACCGGTTTCCTTGGCCCGCAGGGCCGCCCGATGCCGATGCGCGACGCCGAGGTGAACCAGATCCTCAACCGCGTGCAGGAAGGCGAAGAGGCGCCGCGCACGCTCATCACCTTCGAGGTGGGCGAGAAGGTCAAGGTCAACGACGGCCCGTTCGAGGATTTCGACGGCATGGTCGAGGAGGTCGACGACGACAACCAGAAACTCAAGGTGACCGTCTCGATCTTTGGCCGGGAAACCCCGGTCGAACTGGATTTCACGCAGGTCTCCAAGCAGGGCTGACGTGATTTAGCCGTGGGAGGCGAGCGCGTCGCGACGCGCGGACCGGACCACACAACACCGGCGGGGTTCCCGCCGAAATGGCCCAAGGGGCGCGCCCCGAGGGTGTTGGAAAAGGAGAAGGCCAATGGCCAAGAAACTCGCAGGCACGATGAAGCTGCAAGTGCCCGCCGGTCAGGCAAACCCCTCGCCGCCAGTTGGTCCGGCGCTGGGTCAGCGCGGCATCAACATCATGGAATTCTGCAAGGCGTTCAACGCCAAGACCGCAGACATGGAGCCCGGCGCTCCGTGCCCGACCGTGATCACCTACTATCAGGACAAGTCCTTCACCATGGACATCAAGACGCCGCCGGCGTCGTATTACCTGAAGAAGGCAGCCGGTCTGAAGCCGGTCGGCAAGCGGAACCGTCCCCGCGGTGCGGAAAACCCGGGTCGCGAGACCGTGGCGACCGTGACCACCAAGCAGGTGCGCGAAATCGCCGAAGCCAAAATGAAGGATCTGAACGCGACCGACATCGAAGGCGCCATGAAGATCATCCTGGGCTCGGCCCGTTCCATGGGCATCGAGGTGAAGTAAGATGGCAAAACTCGGTAAACGTACCCGCGCCGCGCGCGAAGCCTTCGCTGGCAAGGAAAACCTGTCGGTCGAAGAGGCCGTTGCGCTGATCAAGGCCAACGCCAACGCCAAGTTCGACGAAACCGTCGAGATCGCCATGAACCTGGGCGTCGATACCCGCCACGCGGACCAGATGGTGCGCGGCGTCGTCGGTCTGCCGAACGGCACCGGCAAGGCCATGCGCGTCGCCGTCTTCGCCCGCGGCCCCAAGGCCGACGAGGCCAAGGAGGCCGGGGCGGACATCGTCGGCGCCGAAGACCTGATGGAAAGCATTCAGGCCGGCAACATCGACTTCGACCGCTGCATCGCGACCCCGGACATGATGCCGGTCGTCGGCCGTCTGGGCAAGATCCTGGGCCCCCGCAATCTGATGCCGAACCCCAAGGTCGGCACCGTGACCATGGATGTTAAAGCAGCCGTGGAAGCGGCCAAGGGCGGTGAGGTTCAGTTCAAGGCGGAAAAGGGCGGCGTCGTGCACGCCGGCGTCGGCAAGGCGTCCTTCGACGAAGCCAAGCTGGTCGAAAACGTCCGCGCCTTCATCTCGGCCGTGGCCAAGGCCAAGCCGACCGGCGCCAAGGGAACCTACATGAAGAAGATCGCGCTGAGCTCGACCATGGGCCCCGGCGTGACCGTAAACGTGGCCAGCGCGTCGAGCGAATAGGGCACCCCCCCAATCCAGACGCACCAGGCCGGGCCGCTCGCACGAGCGGCCCGTTGCCTTTCGGGCACGTCACTCCAGGCTGCAGGAGACGGTCTGACCATCCACCAGCCGGAAAAAGCTGCGATCTTCGATGCGCGTCCATTCCCCGGTGGCCGTATCCAGCGGCTCCGAGGCGACCACCTGTCCGCCGTGATCCAGCCCGCGCCCGAAATACAGGCTGGGACTGCACCGGTCGCTGGAATACCGGAAGGCATATACCGCCCGCCCGTCGGAAAAGGCCGCGGTCAGCCGATTGGGTTGCGACAGCTCACCCTGGACATCCTCGATCTGCCGGATCGTCGAGACGACCGCCGCGTGGGGATCGGCCTCCAGCCCGTTGGCGATCAGCAACAGGAACAGCAGTTCCGAATCCGTGCTGCCCCGGCGCGCGGCATAGCACTCATCGGGCAGGGTCGCTTCCAGCTGCCGCCGTACCCGCGCGAAATCGCCGATCTGGCCGTTGTGCATGAAGGCCCACTTGCCGAAGGTGAACGGATGGCAGTTGCTGCGCGAGGTTTCGCCAAAGGTCGAGGCGCGCACATGCGCCAGAAACAGCCGCGACTTGATCATGCGGCACAGATCCACCAGGTTGCCGTCGGACCAGGCCGGCAGGACATCGCGGTAAAGGCCGGGACGGTCCTGATCCGAATACCATGCCATCCCGAACCCGTCACCGTTCACCGCCAGCTTGGCCTCGGCCGCGTGCTGGCTTTGTTCAAGCAGCGAGTGTTTCGGCAGAACGACGATGTTTTCCAACGGGATGTCCGGTCCGCTGTAGGCCACGAATCTGCACATGGATGTCTTGTCCTGCGTGGGGTCTGGAAATCGGGCAGCGATTGATGCTGGCCTCGTTCGATAGTCACGGAGCGAATGGCCCGCAAGAGAAATCGCGCGCCTTTGTCAGGTGTCCGCGCACAGGCCGGTTGCTCGGTTTGCACATTGGCGCCTGCGGCGTCTCGGGCCTCGTTTTCCCCGAATTTACCCCTTGGAAACCCCCTCGAACTGCCCTAAGAAGACCTGCGGAATAAAGCGTGCGATTCGTCGTGCGCTTTATTTCGTTTCGTCCAAGACGGTGGGTGGGACCGCATGGCCCCTTAATTTCCTGCCTGAGACGGGAAAGACCAAAGAGATCGAGGGTCCAGCCCTCGGGCGATTATTTGGCTCCACCCCGTATCACGGACCTGAACGCCGGGTGTGAGTCCGGCAAACTTGAGCCGGGATGACCTCCATCATCCCAAACTTGGAGAGAACTGTGGATAGAGCCCAGAAAGAGAAAGTGGTCGAGGAACTCGGCCAGATCTTCGAAAGCTCTGGCGTCGTGGTGGTAGCGCACTACGCCGGTCTGACAGTTGCCGAGATGCAGGATCTGCGCGCGCGTGCACGCGACGCGGGCAGTTCCGTGCGTGTTGCCAAGAACAGGCTCGCCAAGATCGCCCTCGAGGGCAAGCCGTGTGCAAGCATGGCCGACCTGCTGACGGGTATGACCGTTCTGACCTATTCCGAAGACCCCGTGGCGGCAGCCAAGGTGGCCGAGGACTTCGCCAAGGAGAACAAGAAGTTCGAAATCCTTGGCGGTGCAATGGGCGAGAACGCTCTGGACCGCAAAGGCGTCGAAGCCGTTTCGAAAATGCCGTCCCGCGAGGAGCTCATCGCTTCGATCGTGGGCTGCATTGGCGCACCTGCTTCGAACATCGCCGGCGCGATTGGCGCACCTGCAAGCAATATCGCAAGCATCCTTTCCACCATCGAAGAGAAGGCGGAAGCTGCGTAAGCGGTTGGCACTGAATGATCTGCGTGGGGTGACGATGCCCCGACGTTGGAACACACACTGTAAACGGAAAGAGCTGATACAATGGCTGATCTGAAGAAACTGGCAGAAGAGATCGTTGGTCTGACCCTGCTGGAAGCACAAGAACTGAAAACCATCCTCAAGGACGAATACGGCATCGAGCCCGCCGCTGGCGGCGCGGTCATGGTTGCCGGTCCGGCCGGCGATGCCGGCGGCGCAGCCGAGGAAGAAAAGACCGAATTCGACGTGGTTCTGAAGAACGCCGGCGCCTCCAAGATCAACGTGATCAAGGAAGTGCGCGGCATCACCGGTCTGGGCCTGAAAGAAGCCAAGGAACTGGTCGAAGCCGGCGGCAAGATCAAGGAAGGCATCGACAAGGCCGAAGCCGAAGAGATCAAGGGCAAGCTGGAAGCAGCTGGCGCCGAGGTCGAACTGGCCTAAGTCAGTCCCCTGGTGCATCTGCGATGCACCGCGGAATTTGGCTGGGCCCGGAGAAATCCGGGTCCAGCCGAACCTGTCTTAGAAAGGGCCTCGAATTCATGGGGCGTTTTCTCAGACACGGTTCGCGGATCGGGAGGCCGCCACTCGGGACGGTGGCCATGAATTGATCCGGACGTGTCGTCTCGAAGGGACAAGGCATCGAGGCCCGACGGTGTCGTTGTCCGCTGAGAACATCGAAAGGTGACATCTGACATGGCTCAATCGTTCCTTGGCCAGAAACGTCTTCGCAAATATTACGGCAAAATCCGCGAAGTGCTGGAAATGCCGAACCTCATCGAGGTCCAGAAATCTTCCTACGATCTTTTCCTCCGCTCCGGTGACGGCGACAAGCCGGCCGACGGCGAAGGCATCATGGGCGTGTTCCAGTCGGTCTTTCCGATCAAGGATTTCAACGAAACCTCGGTTCTGGAATTCGTGAAATACGAGCTGGAAAAGCCGAAATACGATGTCGAAGAATGCATGCAGCGCGACATGACCTACAGCGCCCCGCTGAAGGTCACCCTGCGTCTGATCGTCTTCGACGTGGACGAGGACACCGGCGCCCGTTCGGTCAAGGACATCAAGGAACAGGATGTCTTCATGGGCGACATGCCCCTGATGACGCCGAACGGCACGTTCATCGTGAACGGCACCGAGCGCGTGATCGTGTCCCAGATGCACCGCAGCCCGGGCGTGTTCTTCGACCACGACAAGGGCAAGACCCATTCCTCGGGCAAGCTGCTCTTTGCCTGCCGCATCATCCCGTATCGCGGCTCGTGGCTGGATTTCGAATTCGACGCCAAGGATATCGTCTATGCCCGCATCGACCGCCGCCGCAAGCTGCCGGTCACCACGCTGCTCTATGCGCTGGGTCTGGACCAGGAAGGCATCATGGATGCCTACTATGACACTGTCCCCTACAAGCTCCAGAAGAAGAAGGGCTGGGTCACTCCGTTCTTCCCCGAGCGCGTGCGCGGCACCCGTCCGACCTATGACCTGATCGACGCCAAGACCGGCGAGGTCATCGCCGAAGCCGGCAAGAAGGTGACGCCGCGGGCGGTCAAGAAGCTGATCGAGGATGGAAAGGTCACCAACCTTCTGGTTCCCTTCGACAACATCGCCGGCAAGTTCGTCGCCAAGGACATCATCAACGAGGAAACCGGCGCGATCTATGTCGAGGCTGGGGACGAGCTGACCCTGGAATACGACAAGGACGGCGACCTGATCGGCGGCACCGTCAAGGAACTGCTGGATGCGGGCATCACCGACATCCCGGTTCTCGACATCGACAACGTCAATGTCGGCCCCTACATGCGCAACACGATGGCGCAGGACAAGAACATGAACCGGGAAACCGCGCTCATGG
>NZ_JBXWRY010000068.1:0-9524 GCF_059613135.1 Ruegeria sp. BHSB196 | reverse complement strand
GCTTGGGCAAAACTGTCGCCGTAGTGCGGCCCGCGGCGCAGAGAGTCGGGGAACCATTCCGCGATACGGTCCGCGGCCCATTGCTGGCCTTCGTCCGCGTGGCAGTCGGTACAGGCATCCGGCGCACCCGTTCTGATCCCCAGATCGGGTCGCGGAATGCGAAAGCTGTGATCCCTTCTGCCGTCGATTCCCATGTATACGCGCTCGATCATGTGGCAATTGCGGCACTGCGCGCCTTCACTCTGGGGCGTGTGGTGGGTGTGCTCGGGTGAGTCGTATTCCTTGCGCGCCAGCGTCGGGAACCTCGCGTTGCCGGCAGGCGAATGGCATTGCGTGCAGGTCGCATTGCCTTCGGTTGTCAGCTCCGCCCCATGCGGGTCGTGGCAATCCATGCAGCCGACCCCCTGCGCATACATCCGCGACTGCAGGAACGACCCGTAGACATAGACTTCGTCCAGGATCTGCCCGTCCGGGTGATAGGAACCCGGCCGCAGCAGCGCGAGGTTGTAGGCGTCGTGAAACGGTGTGCCCGGCAGCGGGTTGCCGTCCGCCAGAGCTTCGCGACGGGAATGGCAGCCCGCGCATTGCTGGATTTCGGCCTCGGTGTCTCCCCTGCCCCAACTCATCGTGAAACCGAATGCGTCAAGACCGTCGCCCGGTTCCGTGCCCGTGGTCCACGCCAGATGCGCCGAGCCGGGTCCGTGGCAGGCCTCGCATCCGACACCGATCTCGGCCTGGGTCGAGGCATAGCGGTTCGTGCGCACGCCGAAATTCTTTCTGTAACCGGTCGCGTGACATTCCGCGCACCGGCTGTTCCAGGTCTTGTATGGCCCTGTCCAGTGCAGCCCATCCTGCGGAGTGGGGTTGAGGTCCGGATAGAGGTGATACCACTCCCCCCGCTCGGCGTCCCAGACCACGTCAAAGCTCTGCAGCCGGCCCGGTTCGGTCTCCAGCAGGTATTGCTGCAGCGGCGCGATTCCGGCCACCGAGTGCACGGGATAGGTTGTGGTCGTGCCGTCCTTTTCCGTCACCTCGACACGGTAAGTGCCATCTTCGCTTTGAAACCGGGCCGTCATGTCGCCCAGCTCGAACGCGGTCCCGTCGAAATCCGCGATGACGGTTTGCGGCCCGGGCACGGTCCAGGCCAGCGCGTGATGCGACCCGCGCCAGGCGTCGGCTTCCTCGAGATGGCATTCCGTACACGCCTCCGAGCCGACATATTCCGGCGCTTGCGCCAGCGCGGGTGAGGACAGGACGGCACCGCCAAACAGGGCGCATCGAAACAGCCGGTACAAGGTGCGGGTCAACCAAAGCGTTTTCCCCACATCGTCATTCCGGCCCATGAACTTCAATGATTTGTCCCGCATCATGCGCGCCCCGCTTCGGTCGGATTGGATTTCAGGTCCATCAAGGCCCCGTTGAACTCGGCGCCAAGAATGAGGATCGCCGCGCAGAGATAAAGAAAGATCAGGGCCGCCATCGCGCCCGCCAACCCGGCATAGGTCGCGCTGTAGGTGGCGAATTTCCCCACATAGATGGAGAAGGCCCATCCCCCTGCCCGCCACAGAAGCAGCGTCAGCACGACGCCCGGCAAAATCTGCAACAGGCTGTGGCGGCGTGGCGGCAGCAAGGCATGAAAGGCAAACACCATGACCGCAGGCATCGCAATCACGAAGATCCAGTTCAAACGGTCCATGGCGAACCAGTCCACCGCTTCGGCCGGAATGCGTTCTGTCACCAGCTTTGTATAGACCGGCAGCACGACTTCGAACGCGGCAGCCGCCAGCACGCCGGCCCCACCGCCGATGACCAGCGCGATGCACAGCAGGCGCGACTTCCAGAAGGCGCGGGTGTCTTCGTCGTGATAGGCATGGGTCAGCGCCACGCGCACGGCATTCACGCCGTTCGAGGCGAAATAGATGGCCAGCAACCCGCCCAGCGTCATGACGCCCGAACCCGCCCCCTGCAAGACGGCGCGCACCTCGGCTTCGATCGGCTTGGCCACATCCGCCGGCCAGGACCCGAAAATGAGGTTGAGAAGCTCGTCGGTCACATAGTCCTGCGACAGGCTGCCCGCCAGAGCGACCGTGAACAGGATGAACGGGAACAGCGCCAGCATCAGCGACATGGCCACGTGACTGCTCATGACGAACCCGTTCTTGGCCACGAACCGCTGCACCGCCAGCCACAGGGCCCGGAATGGCGTCAGCAGGGGATTCGCGGCGGGTGTCATGGCCCGAGCCTAGCCTGCCTTGTGTCATGCCTGAACCCCGGTTTTTGCCGGTCGCCGGGCCAAGCGGCTGCGCCCATTGCACAATCGCGTCGGGTTGGGCAACATCACCGGGCATGTGCCCGCCCCTGCCGTGCGGAAAGATGCCGGCGCAGGAAGCGGCCGGGGAAAGGGTTTGACCATCCATGACAGGCGACCGCCACGATCTGCACAAACCCGTCCGGCTGAGCCTGTCTGCGACTCGGGATACCCTGATCGTTCTGACGCTCATCGTGTTCGCGCTTTATGCCGGAGCGAAGTTTCTGATCCCGCTGGTGCTGGCGCTGATGATCAACGTTCTGATCATGGCCGTCAGCGACCGGGTCGCAGCACTGATGCACGCCCCGACCTGGCTGGCCAATCTGGCCGGCATCACCGTGGTGCTGGCCGGATTGTTCGTCATCGTCTACATCCTCGGCAACCAGGCCACGCAATTCGCGCGCAATGTCGGCACTTATGAGAACCAGTTCGATGTCGCGGTGCATCGCGTGACGGGGTTGATCGGCAATGATGTCACCAAGTTCATTCGCGACAACCTGATCAACATCGACATGTCCATGGTGGCGCGGACGGCGCTGGGCAGTGCGACATCCCTGCTGAACCAGTTCTTCCTGATCAGCCTCTATGTCGCCTTTCTGATGGCCGAACGGCTGGCCTTTCGCAAAAAGATCCGATTGGCGGCGGGAAGTCCGAAAATCGGGTCGGACATGGCTGCGGTCCTTGACGCCATCTCGCTGAGTCTGCAGCGGTATCTGGGTCTCAAGACTCTGATCAGCGCCGTGACCGCGCTGATCAGCTATGCCGTGTTCAAGGTTCTGAATCTGGAATACGCGGAAACCTGGGCGGTCCTGACCTTTGCGCTCAATTTCATTCCGTCGATCGGCTCGATCATCGCGGTGATCTTCCCCGCGCTGGTCTCTCTGGTGCAGTTCGAAAGCATCGGGCCTTTCCTGATCATCGTGCTGGGCTGCGGAACGCTTCAGTTCCTGATCGGCAACTTCATCGACCCGGCCTTGATGGGCCGGTCGCTCAACATGTCGACATTTCTGGTCATCCTGGCCCTCACCTTCTGGACCTCTGTCTGGGGACTCATCGGCGCGTTTCTGAGCGTGCCGCTGACCGTGTGCATCCTGATCGTGTTCAGCCACGTTCCGGCCCTGCGCCCCGTGGCGATCCTGATGTCGCTGGACGGGCGGATTGCCGAGTTGGACCCGCCCCGTGAGTGATGGCCCGAGCATGGCGCAACCGGTCTTCATAGGGTCGGAAATCTATCGCCGGTCCACCTATGGCCGGTCGCATCCTCTTGCGATTCCGCGGGTTTCGACGGTGATCGATCTCTGCCGGGCCATGGGGTGGCTGCCCAAAACGCAATACCTTACAAGCCCGCGCGCCAAGCCGGCCGCTCTCACCCGGTTCCACACGCCGGAATACATCGCCGCCCTTCAAGAGGCCGAACGGCGCCAGCAGGTTGACGACGAGGTTCGAACCCGGCATGGGCTCGGCACTCTGTCGAACCCGGTTTTCCCCGAGATGTTCCGCCGTCCGGCGACCACTGCCGGCGGCTCGATCCTCGGGGCGGAACTGGCTGCACAGGGGCGCATCGTCTACAACCCCGGAGGCGGCACACATCACGGATTCGCCGACCGCGCCGGCGGGTTCTGCTATCTCAACGATCCGGTGCTCGCGATCATGACGCTGCTGAACAAGGGACTGTCCCGTGTCGTTTACATCGACATCGACGCGCATCATTGCGACGGTGTCGAAGCGGCGTTTCACGGCTCGGAGCGGGTGCGTCTGATTTCGGTGCACGAGGACCGCCGTTGGCCTTTTACCGGACGGCTGTCGGACGATGCGGGCGGTGCCGCCTTCAATCTGCCGGTAGCCCGCGGCCTGAACGATGACGAATTCGCCCTGATCCTTGATGAATTGATCCTGCCGGCCGCACGGGCGTTTCGCCCGCAGGTCATCGTTCTGCAATGCGGCGCGGATGCTGTCACCGAAGACCCGCTGTCGCGGCTTTGCCTGTCCAACAACAGCCATTGGCGGGCCGTTGCCGAGATCCGGCAGCTTGCCGATGGTCTGCTGGTTCTGGGCGGCGGCGGGTACAATCCCTGGTCCGTCGGGCGGTTGTGGACGGGCGTCTGGGCGACGCTGACCGCTCAGGACATCCCCGATCATCTGCCTGCTGCGGCCCGACAGGTGCTGAACGATCTGACCTGGCGGCGTGCGGCGGGGCGCAATCCGCCGCAAGCCTGGCGGTCCACCCTGCGTGATGCGCCGCGGCGCGGGCCGATCCGGGATGAAATCCGTTTGAGCGTTCGTGAACTTGCCGACCGGATCTGATCCTGAAACCCGCTACATTCAACAAGGCTGCAACCGTATTGGATTCGTGTATGCTTTGACCGAACGCGCCAACCCGTATCGAAAGCGTCATTGATCACAGGAGATTATTCATGAAACAGCATTTGCTTCCGGCCATTCTGCTGACCTGCGCCGCCGCCGTCCAGGCGGACCCGCTGCCATCCTGGAACGAAACGGACTCCAAGGCCCGAATCATCGCATTCGTCGAGAGCGTTTCGGATCCGGCATCGGACGACTTCGTGGCCGCAGCAGACCGGATTGCGGTGTTCGACAATGACGGCACGCTCTGGGCCGAGCAGCCGGTCTATTTTCAACTCATCTTCGCCATGGACCGGCTGGCCGAAATGGCCAAGGACGATCCATCGGTCCTGACCAACGACACTTTGCGCGCCGCGGCCGAGGGTGACGTGACCGGGGTCATGGCGGGTGGCGAAGAGGCGCTGATCGAGGTGATCAACGCCACACATGCCGGATCTAGCGTCGATGCATTTCAGGCGGCTGTTCTGGAATGGCTGGACAGCGCGCGACATTCCGACACCGGGCTTGCCTATGACGAGATGACCTATCAGCCGATGACCGAACTCTTGCGCTATCTGCGGGACGAAGGGTTTCGTACCTACATCGTCTCCGGCGGCGGCCTGCATTTCATGCGGGCCTTTACCGAGGACGCCTACGGCATTCCGCCGAACCAGATCCTGGGCACCTATGCCGACAGTTCCTATCAGATGGTGGATGGCAGCCCCGCGATCGTGAAAGAGCCCGGAGTGGCCTTTGTCGACGACAAGGACGGCAAGCCCGTCAATATCGAACGCACGCTCGGCAAGCGCCCGATCATGGCCGTCGGCAATTCGGACGGCGATTTCGCGATGCTGGAGTGGGTGACCGCCGGCAGCGGCCCGCGTCTGGGTGCCATCGTGCACCATACCGATGCCGCGCGCGAATGGGCCTATGACCGCGATAGCCATGTGGGCCGTCTGGTGGACGGCCTGGATCGCGGGCCCGAAATGGGGTGGGTCATCATCGATATGGCAAACGACTGGGCGCGCATCTACACTGGCAGCCGGTAAGTGACTGAAAATTCGGACGACCATGTGGGCCGCTCTTGTCTCAGCCTCCGTCTTCGCGCTCTACGCGACCGCGATCTTCTGCGCGGTTCGCGCCGCACAAACCGCCCGGACGCCGCAGGGGTCGGTGGGATGGGTGGTGTTTCTGCTGTCGTTCCCGCTCGCCGGCGTTCCGATCTACATGTTCCTGGGCCACCACCGGTTTCGCGGCTACCGGATCGCCCGGCGGGAAAGCGAACGGGTCGTCGCCGGCATACGGGCATTTGCCGAGGTGGCCAGCCCGGATCCCAAGGCCATGACCATCAATGCGCGGCCGTTCGAAGAACTGGCGCATTTGCCGGTCTCGCGCGGCAATGGAGCGGATCTGCTGATCGACGGCGAGGATACGTTCCAGGCGATCTTCGAGGCGATCGATGCCGCCGAAAACTACATCCTGATCCAGTTCTACATCGTCCGTGACGACGAACTCGGGCAGGAGCTGCAGGAAAAGTTGATCGCGGCCGTGCGCCGGGGTGTGCATGTGCGCTTTCTCACCGACGCGGTGGGCAGCTATGGCCTGCCCCGGACCTACTTTGAAAAGCTCCGTCAGGCCGGTGTCGATGTGGTGGATCCGCGCGATCAGAGGGGGCCGAATTTCCGCTTCCAGCTCAACTACCGCAACCATCGCAAGACCCTGGTGATCGACGGACAGGTCGGCTTTATCGGCGGGCACAATGTGGGCGTGGAATATCTGGGACAGGATCCCGGATTCGGCCCCTGGCGCGATACCCATCTGCGGGTGCGCGGCCCGATCGTGCTGCAGCTGCAACTGGTCTTTGCCGAAGACTGGCATTGGGCGCGCAACGAGGATCTTCTGGATCTGCTGACCTGGACCACTCCGCCCGCGCCCGAGGACATGAACGCCCTCATCGTCGCGACCGGGCCCGGCGACAAGACCGAGACCGGCGCCATGATGTTCTTTGCCGCCATCACCGAAGCCCGAAAACGGGTCTGGATCGCGTCGCCCTATTTCGTGCCGGATATCGACATCATGACCGCCTTGAAACATGCCGCGATGCGGGGCGTCGATGTGCGCATACTGGTGCCCGACGTGATAGACCACCGGATTCCCTGGTTGGCGGCCTTTGCCTATTTCGACGAAATCCGGGACTGCGGCGTGCGCATCTTTCGTTACACCGACGGGTTCATGCATCAGAAGGCTTTCGTGGTGGATGACACGCTGGCCGCCGTGGGCACGACGAATCTGGACAACCGGTCGTTCCGGCTCAATTTCGAGGCGATGGCACTTTTCTTCGATCGCCGCGCCGCAACCGCCATCGCCGACATGCTGAACGACGATTTCCTGGGCAGCTACGAACTGGCGAAATCCCTGCCCGAGCAGCCTCGGGCGATCCGCTATGGCGCGCCCATCGCGCGGCTGTTCTCGCCCATTCTCTAGGACAGGAAACGGTCGGAAAAGAGGCGGGTCATCACCGCGACGAGGAACGCCGTGGACAGTCCGAAGGCCAGAAGCCCCGTCACCGCGGCGAAGGAGCCGAAGATCCTCAGTTCCTCACCCAGGACGATATCTCCGTATCCGAGCGTCGTGAAGGTGACCAACGAGAAATACAGCGCGGTATTCCAGTCCGGAAGGATCGCGCCCCAGACCCAGACGATGGCCCAGATCCAGACCTGAATCGTGTGGATCGCGATGATGAAGGCCAGGGCCACGACGATCGGCGCGGCGGTGCGCACCATCTGGCCCCGGTCGGCGACGTGATCCACCACGCGCCGGATCAGAGCGGTGCACCAGGTGAGCAAGCCGATTTCCACGACGAAACAGGCAAACAAATAGATGCTGCCCCAGAAGATCTGTTGCGACAGCGTCATTTCAATCCTCTCCAGCTTGGGTCGTCGGCCATGTGGTGCCCAGCATGGCCCGACACGGATCGGGGAACAACCCCGGCCTGACCAAAGGCACGGCACAGACCTGCGGCGAATGGTTCCGTCTCTACAGGCGCGCTGGACAGCGTGCAGCTGCGCATCACATTCTGCACCAACCCACAGGAGGTACGATGCTGCTGTCGGTCGAGCATGTGAAGAAAGCCTATCCCGGCGGCAGGCCGGTTCTGGAGGATGTCTCCCTGCGCCTCGATGCCGGAGAAACCGTGGCGCTGACCGGCGAAAGCGGCAGCGGCAAGAGCACCCTGCTCAATCTGGTCGCGGGGTTGGACAGCTTCGACAGTGGAGAAATCGCCCTGGACGGGGCCGCGCTCTCGGAGCTTGACGACGCCGGGCGGGCAGCGCTGCGGCGCGACGTGCTGGCGATCGTGTTCCAGCAGTACAACCTGATCCCGTCCTTGTCGGTCGGCCAGAATCTCGCCTTTCATGCCCGGTTGGCGAACCGGCTGGATGCGGATTGGCAGCGTGAATTGTCCGAACGCTTGGGACTCACGGATGTCTTGCACAGGTTTCCCGAACAGCTCTCGGGCGGGCAGCAGCAGCGGGTGGCCATCGGCCGGGCCATGGCCGTCAAGCCGCGGCTGTTGCTGGCAGACGAGCCGACCGGAAACCTTGACGAAACCGCCAGCGCGGCGGTGCTGGCCCTGATGCTGGACCTCGTGCGCGACACGAAAACGGCGTTGCTGTTGGTCACGCATTCCGTCCGGATCGCCGATTGCCTGGACCGGCGCGCGCATCTGACCGGCGGTCGGATCGGATGATTGCCGCGACCCTCGAAGCCCTTCTGGCGCATTGGTGGCGGCACAAGCTGCAACTGGTGACATTGCTCAGCGGCGTGGCGCTGGCGACCGCGCTTTGGTCGGCGGTGCAGGCGATCAATGCCGAGGCGCGCGCAAGCTACGCCCGCGCAAACGAACAGCTTGCGATCGGCCAGTTCGACGAGCTGATCCGGCCGGGCGGCGAAATTTCCTTGCAGGAATATGTCCAAATCCGTCGCGCGGGTTGGCAGGTGGCGGCGGTGCTTGATGGTCATCTCCGGGTCGAAGATCGCCATGTCCGGCTGATGGGAGTGGATCTGCTCGCCTATCCGCCTCTGGCCGTCGTCACCGAGGCGACGCAAGGGCCAAATGGTCCGGGTCCAACCGACGCGCTGACCGCGCCGGGACTGGTGTTCGCGCAGCCGGAACTGGCGCACGTTCTGGCGCGCCAACCGGGCCTGCCCCCGGTGATTGCCAGCGAGTCGGTTCCGCCCGACATGATCCTGACCGACATCGGCGTTGCGGAAACCCTGCTGAACAAGTCCGGGCGCATGACACGCCTGGCGGTGTTGCCGGACCAAGCCGCCGGCCTGCCGCCGCTGGGCGACGTGGCCCCTGGGCTACAGCGCACCACCCGGTCCCTCGACACGGATACTGCCCAGCTGACGCAGAGCTTTCATCTGAACCTGACCGCGTTCGGGTTGCTGGCATTTGCGGTCGGCCTGTTCATCGTCCACGGCACCATCGGACTCGCGATGTCACAGCGGCGCGGCACGATCCGCACCTTGCGCGCCTTGGGCATTCCCCTCGGACTGATCACGCGGTTGATCCTGGCGGAACTGGTCCTGCTCGCTCTGCTGGGCGGTCTGCTCGGCCTGGTTCTCGGTTTCTTTCTGGCCGGTGCGCTGCTTCCGGATGTCGCCGCCACGTTGCGCGGCCTCTATGACGCGCCGGTCGACGGGCAGATGACGCTTCGGCCCGCATGGATCGGCGCCGGTCTGGTCATGGCGATCGGCGGAACCCTTGTGGCTGGCAGTCAGGGCCTTTGGAAGCTTGCGCACATGCCGCTGCTGGCAGCCCCCGGCCTGCGGGCCTGGCAAGGCAGCGGTCGGTCTCACCGTATGGCGGCCC
>NZ_JBXWRY010000067.1:0-11774 GCF_059613135.1 Ruegeria sp. BHSB196 | reverse complement strand
CCCGGAAACCGGCGATCATCTGACCGATCACCGTGACCGGGCGGTCTGGATGGGCGAGATGCTCGCCCTGGACCTGTCGATTTTCGACTGACCACGCACCGCGGCGCCGTCAGAGCGCCCTCGCCTGCTCGCGCAGCACGAATTTCTGGATCTTGCCGGTCGAGGTTTTCGGAAGCGCGCCGAACACGACGGTCTTGGGCGCCTTGAAATGGGCCATGTTGTCCCGGCAGAAGGCGATCAGGTCGCGCTCGGTCGCCTCGGCGCCGGGTTTCAGCTCGACAAAGGCGCAGGGGGTTTCGCCCCATTTCTCGTCGGGTTTCGCCACGACCGCCGCTTCCATGACCGCCGGATGCTTGTAGAGGATGTCTTCGACCTCGACCGACGAGATGTTCTCGCCGCCCGAGATGATGATGTCCTTGGACCGGTCCTTGAGCGCGATATAGCCGTCCGGATGCATCACGCCCAGATCGCCCGACGCGAACCAGCCGCCCTTGAACGCCTTCTCGGTGGCCTCGGGGTTCTTGAGGTAGCCCTTCATGACGATGTTGCCCTGCATGAAGATCTCGCCCATGGTCTCGCCGTCGGCGGGCACTGGCTGCATCGTCTCGGGGTCTGCCACCATCAGGCCCGAGAGCGCCACGTATTTCACTCCCTGCCGAACCTTGAGCGCCGCGCGTTCCTCGGCCCCCTTGCCGTTCCATTCGTCCTTCCAGGCGCAGACGACCGACGGGCCGTAGGTTTCGGTCAGGCCATAGACATGGGTCACCTCCACGCCCATCGCTTCCATCTTCTCGATCACTGCCGCGGGCGGCGGTGCGCCCGCGGTCATCACCTTGATCTGGTGGTCGAAATCCTTGAGGTGATCCGGCGCATTCGCCAGCATGTTCAGCACGATGGGCGCGCCGCAGAAATGGGTGACTCTCTCCTCGCGGAAGGCGCGATAGATCGGCTCGTCCCGCACCGCGCGCAGGCAGACCGAGGTGCCCGCGTTGGCGGCCATGGTCCACGGAAAGCACCAGCCGTTGCAGTGGAACATCGGCAGCGTCCACAGATAGACCGAGTGTTGCGGCATCCCCCAGGTCAGGATGTTCGAGGTCGCGTTCAGTGCCGCGCCGCGATGGTGATAGACCACGCCCTTGGGGTTGCCGGTGGTGCCCGAGGTATAGTTCAGCGTGATCGCGTCCCATTCGTCGGCGGGCAGCGACCAGTCGAATTCGGGATCGCCCTCGGCCAGAAGCGCGTCATAGGTGAGCGCGCCGATCTTCTCGCCGCCCTCAAAGCTCGGATCCTCGATGTCGATCACCAGCAGGTCGGGGCGGTTCGCCTGCGCCAGCGCATCCCGCGCGACGCCGGAGAACTCCGGATCGACCAGCAGCACCTTTGCCTCGGCATGGTCCAGGATGAAGGCGATGATCGGTGCGTCGAGCCGCGTGTTGATCGCGTTCAGCACGGCTCCGGTCATCGGCACGCCGAAATGCGCCTCGTACATTTCCGGGATGTTGGCGGCGATGATCGACACCGTGTCGCCCGGCCCGATCCCGCGCGCCGCCAGCGCGCCGGCCAGACGGCGGCAGCGGGTATAGGTCTCGGCCCAGCCATAGCGGCGATCACCGTAGACAACCGCCGGATAGTCGGGATAGACCGCCGCGGTGCGTTCGATGTAACTCAGCGGCGACAGGGGCGCATGATTGGCGCGGTTTCGATCCAGATGGCGCTCGTATATATTCGGTGATGTCATCGGCCATTCCTCCCAGGTCTTCGGACAGAGTTTGAGCACAAAGACGCGAGCCTGACAAATCCGTAGTAATACCGATCTGGGGCGGACTGGAGATAAGCGATCGCCCGAACTGGCCCTATCTAAGTGCGCCCTTTCGCGATGATCTGAATTATGGAAAACACGCCGTTCGGGCGGGTCATGCGCCTCGTCCTGTTCGGCACCTCATTCTGAAAGGACATGTCATGGACGGCACGTTCAACGAAAACGATCTTTCCCGCGTGGTCGAGGCCGACCGCGCCCATATCTGGCATCACCTGATCCAGCACAAACCCTTTGAAACCAATGACCCACGCATCATCGTCGAGGGCAAGGGCATGCGGGTCTGGGACCAGAAGGGCAAGGAACATCTGGACGCCGTGTCGGGCGGGGTGTGGACGGTGAACGTGGGCTATGGCCGCGAATCGATCTGCAAGGCGGTCTACGACCAGCTGATGAAGCTGTGCTATTTCGCGCAATCCGCCGGCTCGATCCCCGGCGCGATCTTTGCCGAAAAGCTGATCGAGAAGATGCCAGGCATGAGCCGGGTCTATTATACCAACTCCGGGTCCGAGGCGAACGAGAAAGCGTTCAAGATGGTCCGCCAGATCGCGCACAAGCGGTATGGCGGCAAGAAGACCAAGATCCTGTATCGCGACCGCGACTATCATGGCTCGACTCTGGCGGCGATGTCGGCGGGCGGTCAGGATGAGCGCAACGCGCAATACGGCCCTTTTGCGCCGGATTTCGTGCGCGTTCCGCACTGCATGGAATACCGCAAGCACGAATTGGACGGCGCACCCGAAGAGAACTTTGGCGAATGGGCCGCCGATCAGATCGAAGCCGTGATCCTGCGCGAAGGCCCCGACACCGTAGGCGCGCTGTGCCTTGAGCCGGTGACCGCCGGCGGCGGCGTGATCGAGGCGCCCGAGGGCTACTGGCAGCGTGTGCAGGAGATCTGCAAGAAATACGACATCCTCCTGCATATCGATGAGGTCGTCTGCGGCGTGGGCCGCACCGGTACCTGGTTCGGCTATCAGCAATATGGCATCAAGCCCGATTTCGTGACCATGGCCAAGGGTGTGGCCTCGGGCTATGCGGCGATCGCCTGCATGGTGACCACCGAAGAAGTCTTTGACATGTTCAAGGACAATGCCGACGATCCGCTGAACTATTTCCGCGACATCTCGACCTTTGGCGGCTGCACGGCCGGACCGGCCGCTGCGATCGAGAACATGCGGATCATCGAGGATGAAAACCTGCTGGGCAATTGTGCGGCCATGGGCGAGCGCATGATGGGCAACCTTCACGCGCTGATGGAGAAGCACGAGGTCATTGGCGACGTGCGCGGCAAGGGCCTGTTCCTGGGGGCCGAGCTGGTCGCGGACCGTGCCTCGAAAGAGCCGGTGGACGAGAAACTGGCGCAGGCGGTCGTGGCCGACTGCATGGCGCAGGGCGTGATCATCGGCGTCACCAACCGCTCGGTTCCGGGCAAGAACAACACGCTGTGTTTCTCGCCTGCACTGATCGCAACCGCCGACGACATCGACCAGATCACCGATGCCGTGGACGGGGCCCTGGGCCGGGTCTTTGGCTGACGCCGCTTTCTCACCCGCCCCTGTCTCTCCCCGAACGGGCGGGTGACCTCGTGAACCGGCGCGCCCACCGCGCCGGTTCAATTCGTTTCGGCACTTGCGACACCGCGCCAGCGGAACCGAGGATCGGCCCCGCGGGCGCCGGCATCAAGGCTCCAGTATCGTGCTGCCCGTGGTCTGGCGCGCCTCCAGAACACGATGCGCCTCGGCCACCTGGTCGAGCGTGAACCGCTGGTCGATATGGATCTTGACCTCGTTTCCCGACACCTTGCCGAACAGCCGCCGGGCCATCGCCTGACACACGGCGTGATCCGCGATATGCGTGAACAGCGTCGGCCGCGTGATCTTGAGCGAGCCCTTTTGCGCCAGAACACCCAGGTTGAACGGCGGCACCGGACCCGAGGCGTTGCCGAACGAGATCATCATGCCAAGCGGCTTGAGGCAGTCGAGAGACCCTTCGAACGTATCCGCTCCGACCGAGTCCATCACCGCGTCCACACCCTGCCCGTTGGTCAGGTCGCGCACCCGGTCCACGAAGTTCTCGGTGCGGTAGTTGATGCACTGGGTGGCGCCGTTGAACCGCGCCAGCCTGCACTTGTCGTCGGTGCCGGCGGTGCCGATCAGGGTGATGCCTTCGGACTTGGCCCATTGGCACGCAATCAGGCCGACCCCACCCGCCGCGGCGTGGAACAGCACGGTGTCGCCGCGCTTGAGCGGGGTGGTGCGGTGAAACAGGTATTCGACCGTCATGCCCTTGAGCATCATGGCCGCCGCCTGGTCGAACGAAATGTCGTCGGGCAGCGGGCAGACCTGCGCCGCGGGCATCACCCGCGCTTCGCAATAGGCGCCCGAGGGGGCGGCGGCATAGGCCGCGCGCTGACCCGGCTCCAGATGTGTAACGCCCTCGCCCACAGCCTCGACCACGCCCGCGGCTTCCATGCCCAGCGCGTGCGGCAAGCTCAGCGGGTAAAGGCCGGTGCGCTGGTAGACGTCGATGAAATTCAGCCCGCAGGCATGGTGCCGGATCCGGATCTCACCCGGTCCGGGCTCGCCCAGGGGCCGGTCTTCGAGTCTCAGAACCTCCGGTCCCCCGGTTTCATGGATGACCACGGTGCGTGCGGTTTGGCTCATGTCGTTCTCCTCCGGTTCGGCAACAGGCTAGCATGCCAGCGAAATCGGGCAATCCTTCCATCGCAGAGAGGTGATTCGCGGCCGGGTTTCTTTGTGATACACTGTACTTGGGCGTTGCCGGTCGATCCGGCCAATGGCCTGTAAACTGCCGGATCCTCCGCGGCGCATATCCGCCAAGGAAAGGGATGATCATGGCAAAAACAATCGGAAACCCGATCAGCTGGGCCGCCCGGAATCTGGGCGCCACCGGCGATCATCTGACCGAGAGTGTCGGCCAGATTGGCAGTGCGGACACCAAGCATCTGCCCGAGGTGCAGACACTGACCATGCAGGATCTGAAAGCCGCGCTGCGCGCCGGGTACGAGGACTTTCTCGCCACCCGTGCCGACGCCATCTTCATCGCGGTGATCTATCCGCTGGCCGGCATCGTCCTGTTCGGTCTGGGTCTGCACCGGGACATGGTGCCGCTGCTGGCGCCGCTGGTCGCGGGGTTCGCGATCCTCGGCCCGGTCGCCGCGGTGGGCCTTTATGAGATCAGCCGGCGGCGCGAAATGGGAGACGAAGTGCATTGGCTGGACGCCTTCGGCGTCTTCCGCTCGCCGTCCTTCGGCGCGATCCTGGCGCTCGGCTTCTACCTGACGATGCTGTTTCTGGTCTGGCTGATGACGGCGCAGGCCATCTATGTGCACACGCTGGGGCCGGAAACGCCCGCTTCGGTCGGCGCGTTTCTGCGCGACACCTTCACCACCAGCCCGGGCTGGAGCATGATCCTGATCGGCACCACGGTCGGCTTCTTCTTCGCGCTGGTCGCGCTGGCGATCAGCGTCGTAAGCTTTCCGCTGCTGCTCGACCGCAAGGTGGGAGTTCCGGTGGCGGTGGTCACGTCCGTGCGCGTCCTGCGCGAAAACCCGGTCGTGATCCTGACCTGGGGTTTCATCGTCGCCGTGCTTCTGGTGATCGGGTCGATCCCGCTGCTGCTGGGGCTGATCTTCGTGATGCCCCTGCTGGGGCACGCGACCTGGCACCTCTATCGCCGCGCGATCGTCTGACCGTTGAGGCCGCGTCAGCCGGAGACCTTGAGGACGATCTTGCCGATATGCCCCGAACTCTCCATGCGCGCATGGGCGGCCGCGGCGTCGGCCAGATCGAATTCGCTGTCCATCACCGGTGCGACCTTTCCCGCGTCGAGCAGCGGCCAGACCGCTTCGCGCAGATCCCGCGCGATCTGCGCCTTGGCCAGATCGCTTTGCGGGCGCAGGGTGCTGCCGGTCAGCGTCAGCCGCTTGACCATCATCAGCGCAAAGTTAAACTCGACCACCGGCCCCTGCAGGAAGGCGATCTGAACCAGCCGCCCGTCCTCGGCCAGCGCCTTGACGTTGCGCGGGATGTAGTCGCCGCCGACCATGTCGAGGATCAGGTTGGCCCCGCCCTCGTCGCGCATCACCGTGACGAAATCCTCGTCCTTGTAGTTGATCGCCCGCTCGGCACCCAGCGCGACGCAGGCGGTGCATTTCTCGTCCGAACCGGCGGTCGCGAAGACGCGTGCGCCAAAGGCATTGGCGAGCTGGATCGCGGTCGTGCCGATCCCGCTGGAGCCGCCATGCACCAGGAACCTTTCCCCGGCCTTCAGACCGCCACGGGTGAACACGTTGGACCAGACGGTGAAGAAGGTCTCGGGCAGGCACGCGGCCTCTTTCATCCCCATGCCGTCCGGCACCGGCAGGCAATGCGCGGCGGGGGTGGCCACGTATTCGGCGTAGCCGCCACCGGGCAACAGCGCGCAGACCTTGTCGCCGACCGACAGCCCTTCGGCCCCCGGCCCGACCGCGACCACCTCGCCCGCGGCCTCCAGCCCCGGCAGGTCGCTGGCCCCCGGCGGCGGATCATAAGCCCCGGCGCGCTGCAGCGCGTCGGGTCGGTTCACCCCGGCATAGGCCACTTTCAGCACGACCTGCGCATGGCCGGGCTGGGGCACCGGCCGCTCGGTCAGTTGCAGAACGTCCGGCCCGCCGGGCTGGGTGATCTCGACAGCGCGCATCGTCTGGGTCATCGGCCTATCTCCTTTGCGCCCTGCCTAGCAGGCGCGCCCGCCAAGGCAAAGCCGCAAGCGACGGTTTCCCGATCATTTGCGGGGCGCGAGCCATCCCGGCAGATCGGCGGACGACCGCGAAGGCGCCCTGATCTGACCCGCCAGCCAGTTGGGAACCGCCAGGAACGGCTTGAACAGCGGGTTCTTGTTGACCTGCGCCTTCACCTTCTCGAACTGCATGACGCCCTCGATCCGGCGATCCAGAAACTCCCAGGTCGCGCGGTGGTCGGGCGAGTCGTCCCCCAGCCAGAACAACAGGGTCGAGGAATAGACGCCCGAGAGCGTCATGCGCTTGGTGTACCAGTTCACGTCTTCGGACGTGTCCCCCAAGGCGGTCCAGATCAGGTCGCAGGTGCCCCAGATCGCCTTGGCGCCATCCGCGACGTAAGGTGGCAACGAAAACAGCGTGGCGCCGCGTCGCACCGCCTCGCGATCCTCGACCGCCTCCAACCGGAACCGGACCGCGGCGGCGATCTTGTCGCGGAATTTCATGCCGCTCAGGTCCGCGGAGTCCAGGCGCTCCAGCATCGCGGCATCGCCGCGCGCATGGAAGGCCAGCGCCAGATCCACCGCCCCGCGCGGGCAGACCGCGCGCGCCAGCCCCTCGTCCAGACCGCTGTCGGCAATGGCGGCGCGAAAGCATGCCTCGGACCATCCGTCGAACGGAACATGGGACAAGGCCGCGTCCAGCAGCCGGTCTTTTGCGTCTTCGTATGGCGTGGTCATGGCAGCCCTCCTGTTCCCGCCCAGTACTAGACAAGTTATCCCGTCTTTGCTATACGGCCACTTCCTGCAAATTTCCTTGCAACTCAACTTAGAAAGGTGGTGACAACCACATGCAGGTTAGTGTTCGCGACAACAATGTCGATCAGGCGCTTCGTGCCCTGAAGAAGAAGCTGCAGCGCGAAGGCGTGTTCCGTGAAATGAAGCTCAAGCAGCATTTCGAGAAACCGTCCGAGAAGAAAGCGCGCGAGAAAGCTGAAGCGATCCGCCGTGCCCGTAAACTGGCACGCAAGAAAGCCCAGCGCGAAGGTCTGCTCTGAGCCAACCTCCTCCAGCTTTGGATGACACTAGATGACGACCCCCGCGGCCCTGCCCGGGGGTTTGTCGTTTCTTGCCGACAAAAAGCGAAGAGAGCAGGCGGAGAGCAGGCGGACTGAACGACTCGGGCAAGTTGTGGTATCCTGAGCTTTTCAGCAAGGGATTTTGACGATGTGCATGTTACACAATCCGATCAACTGCATCGTGCCGCCCCACATGCTGCGCGTCATGGCCATGCGCGGCGACAGCGGCATCCAGAAGATGGCCCGCGAAATGCTCAAGCAGAACGAGGCGGTGCGCGAGGAACGCGCCGAGCTCAGTTCCGGGCACATGGTGCCGAACGAAGCGCGGGCCGGCACCTTCGTCACCACGGCGCTGGCCCAGACCGCGACCGCCGCGCATGTCTGCGACCGCCGCATCCACGACGGCGACAACCGGGCGGCGCTGCCGGGAACCCTGGTGCGGGGCGAAGGCGATCCGGCGACCGGCGACGACGAGGTGGACCGCGCCTATGACGGCGCGGGCGAGGTCTTTGATCTCTTTTCGACCGAGTTCGGCCGCAACTCGCTGGACGGTCAGGGCCTGCCGCTGATCGCGACCGTTCATCACCGGCGCAACTACAACAACGCGTTCTGGAACGGATATCAGATGGCCTATGGCGACGGCGACGGGCAGATCTTCCAGACCTTCACCGAACTGTCGGTGGTCGGGCACGAAATGTCCCACGGCGTCGTGCAGTTCTCCGGCGGGCTGATCTATCAGGGTCAGTCGGGGGCGCTGAACGAAAGCTTTGCGGATGTGTTCGGCGCGATGACGCTGCAACGGCAGATGGGGCAGGATGTCTATGCCGCCGAATGGCTGATGGGCAAGGGCATTCTGGGGCCGAACATCAACGGCGTCGCGCTGCGCAGCCTCAAGGCGCCCGGAACCGCCTATTCCGATCCGCTTCTGGGACAGGATCCGCAGCCCTATCACATGGATTTCTACGTCAACACGACCTCGGACAATGGCGGTGTCCACATCAATTCCGGCATCCCGAACCACGCCTTCTACCTCTACTGCATGTATCTGGGCGGCAATGCGTGGGAGCGGCCGGGCCATATCTGGTACCGGGCCTTGCAGAACCTCAACAATCCGATGGCGACCTTCGGCGACTGGGCGGCGCAGACCATGGATGCCGCCATCGACCTACATGGCGTCGGATCCTACGAAGTGCTGATGCTCCGCCGCGCCTGGCGGCTTGTGGGCATTCCGGTCTGAATGGCGTAGACTCCCATGGGAACACCGGGCGCAATATCGGGGTGCATCGCGATGATCATCGAAATCACGTCAAGCGGCGGGTTTGCCGGGCTTGCAGCCGCCGGCGTCAACAAGACGGTCGATGTGGCGTCACAGCCGCCGGAACTGGCGCAGGAGATCTGCACCGCCTTTGCGCCCGAGCATCTGCACAAGCTCTCGGATGCGGAGATGCCCGAAAGCGCCGCCGACATGACGACCTATCGGATCGTGGTGAAGGGCGACAAGGGCGAGCGCGAGGTGTTCGAACTGCGCGAAGACCAACTGCCGCCCGAGATGCTCGACCTGATCGACGGGATGTGACCGCTCAGCGTTGCCGCAAGACGCCCAGACCCTTGCGGCGCACGATCCGGCGGCCCTGCATGGTTTCGCGGAGCACGATCAGCAGCCCGGCCCCGACGATC
Organism: Ruegeria sp. BHSB196; assembly: GCF_059613135.1. Taxonomy (NCBI): domain Bacteria; kingdom Pseudomonadati; phylum Pseudomonadota; class Alphaproteobacteria; order Rhodobacterales; family Roseobacteraceae; genus Ruegeria; species Ruegeria sp. BHSB196. Next base: position 2,465 of record NZ_JBXWRY010000067.1, on the reverse strand, counting down.
AGCACCAGCCCGGCCCAGGTGGCCGCACTGGGCAGCGCGCCGAAGATCACGTAGCCCCACAGCACCGACCACGGCAGATAGGTGTATTCGAAGGGCGTCACGACGCTCGCCTCGCCCAGGCGGTAGGCTTGGGTCAGCGCAAAGAACCCGACGCCTGAAATGCCTCCCAGCGCCAGCAACAGCAGCCAGTCCTGGACGCTCGGCCAGACCCAGTGGCGGTACAGGAAGGCCACGCTTGGATGCGCCGAAGCGGCATCGAGGCCGGAAAAGACCAGCCCGAGCACGCCCCCAGCGCAGATGAAGAACACCACCGACACAAGGGTCATCGTCCCGCCGTTGCTGCGGTCGCCGATGCGCCGGGTGCAGATGATCGCAACCGCATAGGACACCGCCGCCAGCAGGGCGAGCACCGCGGCGGGTTCGAAGACCGACGCGCCCGGCTGCACGATCACCACCACGCCGACCAGGCCCAGCACCACTGCGATCCAGCGAACGACTCCGATCCGCTCGCTCAGGAACACCGTGGCCAGGACCGTGACGAAGATCGGCGTGGAAAAGGTGATGGCCGCGGTTTCCGCCAGACCGATGGCCGCCAGCGCCATGTAATAGACCAGGTACGAGCAGAAGGCCGCTCCCGCCCGCAGGAGCTGCAGGGGGATCGGACCGAATTTCAAGGGCCAGAGCGAGCCCTCGTACCAGGCGATCGCGGCCACGATCGGCAAGGCGAACAAGCCCCGCCAGAACACGATCTGATGCACGGCATAGGCGCCGCTCAGGCTCTTGATGATCACGTCCTGCACCGGAAACAGGGTCGTGGCCAGCAGCAGCCAGAGAACGCCCGCCATCGGTCGGGCGTCTCCCCGCCCCGTCAGGACGGCGGTGGACGCGGGTTCGCTTGCAGCCATCGGGTCTCCGGTCGTTGTGCCCGACTCAGGCTGCCTGAACCGGCCCGGCCGTCTTGTCCTGCAACGACTCGCAGGTCGCTCAGAGAGAAACATGGCGAGAAACCATCCGCAGAATCCCGCGCCCGGGCCGCGCCGACCTGAGCGGGTTGTTGCGGAACCCTCGCAACTCTACCGGAGCTTGCGGACTCCCGCCCATGGAATCACGTTGCTCCGGCCGCTATCCGCCGCTTGGCGCGGGCCGGACAAATCCCCCGTTCTGATCGCCGCGAGACGCGCCTAGAGAAAGGCCAAGACAAAACCTTGCAAACCTCAGGAGGCCAAACATGTCGGTTGCAAGCGACCTCGAGCGGCAGATGCTGGAACTGATCAACGCGGAACGAACAGCGCGGGGACTGGACCCGGTGGTTCTGGAGCTCCGTCTCAACGACTCGTCCGAGGATCACAGCCAGTGGATGCTGGATCGGGACATCTTCTCACATACCGGCGCGGGTGGTTCCTCGGCCGGGGACCGGATGCGGGATGCCGGGTTCGAATTCACCGGCAGCTGGACCTGGGCCGAGAACATCGCCTGGCAAAGCGAGCGCGGCGCGCCCGGACTGGAGGACGACGTGGTCGATCTCCACAACTCGCTGATGAACAGCCCCGGTCACCGGGCCAACATCCTCAACCCGGATGTCACCGCGATCGGCATCGGGATCGAGGTCGGCGATTTCAACGGCTGGAACGCCGTCATGGTGACGCAGAACTTTGCCCGCACCAGCGCGCCGCTGCAGCCCGATACCGGCGCGGCGCCGATGCCCCAGGATCCGGTCGGGGACGACCTGATCGCCGAACAGCCCGTGGAGGAGGAAGAAACGCCGGTCACGCCCGTGGCGTTCGAGGAAGACGACGATCCCGCTGAAACGCCCGAGACCGTCGCCGAGGACGACATCGCCGAGCCCGAGGAAATCGTGACTGGCCACGACGGAAACGGCGACGAACTGGAAAACCCGGTCGAAACCCCCGAAGATGACGGTGCCCCCGAACCCGACATGGGTGATGAAGTCACGACAGGCGCCGACCTGCCGGTGGAAGAGGACGAACCCGAAACCGTCGATCAGGGCGGTCGCGACGAGGAGTTCGTCTTCAAGGGCTTCGGCGATTTCTGGCGCAACGCGGATCGGGATTTCGACTTCGATTTCGAGTTCGAACTGATCGGCCCGCGCAAGATGGCCAGACTCGACGCCCTAGCGGACCGGTTCGAGAATTTCGCCGATCGGTTCGAAAGCCGCTTCGACGGTTTTGCCGACCGGTTTTCCGACCCGATGACCGACTGGGCCGAGGAAGCCCGCCAGAACGACGCGCCGCGGCGCGCCAAATGGCTGGACGACGGCGATTTTCAGGACATGTTCGCGGACCTGTCGGGCGGCGACTACGTCTTCGCCTGCTGACCGGGCCCGACCGGCGCGCGCCCAATCCGCGCGCCGGTCCTCACCGTGATCCGGTCAATAGATCTTGGGAACGTAGAGCTCGTCCGGCAGAACCCGGCGCTCATAGTCGGGATTGTACTTGCGATCGGGC
>NZ_JBXWRY010000066.1:0-11979 GCF_059613135.1 Ruegeria sp. BHSB196 | reverse complement strand
GAACAAGATCACTCCGCAGCCCGGAATCATGGACATCGCGCTGTACCAGGGCGGCAAGTCCCATGTCGAAGGCGTGACGAATGTCATCAAGCTCAGCTCGAACGAAAACCCGTTCGGACCCAGCCCCAGGGCCATGCAAGCCGTGCGTGAAAGCGCGACGCAGCTGCACCGCTATCCCAGCACCGACCACATGAGCCTGCGGGCGGCGATCGGCGAGATGCACGGGCTGGACCCCGCGCGGATCATCTGCGGCGTCGGCAGTGACGAGATCATCGCCTTCCTGTGCCAGGCTTACGCGGGACCGGGCGAGGAGGTCGTGCATACCGAGCATGGCTTTGCGATGTACCGCATCAGCGCGCTTGCAGCCGGGGCCACTCCGGTCGAAGTGGCCGAGCGCGAGCGGGTGACGGATGTCGATGCGATCCTTGCCGGCTGCACCGAGCGCACCCGGCTGGTCTTCATCGCCAATCCCAACAATCCCACGGGCACGATGATTTCGGAGGCCGAAGTCAACCGTCTTGCCGACGGCTTGCCGCCGCAGGCGCTGCTGGTTCTGGACGGGGCCTATGCGGAATACGTGGACGGGTTCGACGGCGGCGCAAGCATCGTCGATGCGCGCGACAACGTGGTGATGACGCGCACGTTCTCCAAGCTCTACGGTCTGGGCGGATTGCGCGTCGGGTGGGGCTACGGCCCGCAGGAGGTCATTGACGTACTGAACCGCATTCGCGGGCCGTTCAACCTGTCGGGCACCGCACTGGCGGCGGCGGAAGCGGCGGTGCGCGACGTGGACTATGTTGCGTTCTGCCGGGCCGAGAACGCCCGGTGGCGGGCCTGGCTGGCCGAGGCTCTGGCCGAAATCGGGGTGCCGTCGGACACCTCCTGCGCCAACTTCATCCTCGCCCGGTTCGGCAGCCGCGACGAGGCCGAAGCCTGTGACGCCCATCTGCAAAGCCAGGGTCTGATCGTCAGGCGGGTTGCGGGGTACAACCTGCCCAACGCCCTGCGCATCACCATCGGCGACGAACACGCCTGTCGCCGCGTCGCCGCCGCCGTAACCGCGTTCAAGGGAGGCGTCGCATGACCCGGATCTACGACCGCGTGGCGCTGATCGGTCTGGGCCTGATCGCGTCGTCCATGTACTGGGCGATGAAACGCGGGGGGCTGGCCGGTGAGGTGACGGGCTATGCCCGGTCCGAGGCCACTCGCGAGACCGCGCGGCGGATCGGGCTGTGCGACAGGGTATGCGACAGCGCCGCCGAGGCGGTCGAGGGCGCCGATCTGGTGGTGCTGTGCGTGCCGGTGGGCGCGATGGGGTCGGTGGCGGAAGAGATCGCGCCGGCGCTCAAGCCGGGCGCGACGGTTTCGGATGTCGGCTCGGTCAAACGCCATGTTGTCCAGTCTGTACAGCCCCACATCCCCCCAGGTGTCCATTTTGTACCAGCACACCCGCTGGCGGGAACCGAACATTCGGGACCGGACTCGGGGTTCGCGGAACTCTTCGACAATCGCTGGTGCCTGATCGTACCGGTCGAGGAGTCCGACCCGCAGGCAGTGGCGCGGCTGCGGTCGCTGTGGGAGGGGATGGGATCCTATGTCGATGAGATGGACGCCGATCACCACGATCTCGTCCTGGCGGTGACCTCGCACGCGCCGCACCTGATCGCCTACACGATGGTGGGTGTGGCCGACGACCTGCGGCGTGTCACCGATTCCGAAGTGATCAAGTATTCGGCGGCGGGATTTCGCGACTTCACCCGCATCGCGGCGTCGGACCCGACCATGTGGCGCGACGTGTTTCTGACCAACAAGGACGCCACTCTGGAGATCCTCGGGCGCTTCACCGAAGAGCTGTTTGCCCTGCAGCGGGCGATCAGAACAGGTGACGGGGCGCATCTTTTCGACTATTTCACCCGCACGCGGGCGATTCGGCGGGGGATCATCGACGCGGGGCAGGATACCGACGCCCCGGATTTCGGACGAGGGAAGGCCAAGCCATGAAGCGATTGGGCGGAGTTTCGGTGGGTCTTGCACTGGCCTTCGTCGCGACCGCTTCGACCGCAAATCCGCCCGAAACCTCGCTGGTTCCAAAGGCTCGCACCGCGCCCGAGGCGGCGCTGGTCGCCGCGGCCAGCGCGGTGGCCGAGGATACCGCCGCCGTGGTCGCCAAAATCGTGAAGCTGCGGCCCGTGGCCCGCCCGTCGTCGCAACAGGTGTTGGCCGTTGCGGCCCGTCCCGCCGATGTGCCGGCGCTGGGGCCGGATGTGTCGCTCCATCCCTATCTGCGCCCCAAGTCGCTGGAGCAGGAGGTGCTGTTCAAACGGCGCAAGCTGCGCAAGGGGTCGGTCTGCGGCAATATCGACATTCAGGGCAAGAAGATCGGCAACGTTCCCGGCCGGGTGAGCGGATGCGGCGTCAAGGATGCGGTGCAGATCACCTCGGTTTCCGGCGTGGTGCTGAGTCAGGCCGCGGTCATGGATTGCGGCACTGCCGAGGCGCTGAACCACTGGGTCGAGCGCAGCGTGAAACCCACCTTCCGCCGCCGCGGCCCGGTGGTCGAGATGAAGGTGGCCGCGCATTACATCTGCCGGACGCGCAACAACCGCAAGGGCGCGCGGATCTCCGAGCACGGCAAGGGCCGGGCCATCGACATCTCGGCCTTCAAGATGATGGATGGCGAGGTGATCACCGTGCTGGATGGCTGGAGACGCGGCGGCGCCACCCGCAAGCTGCTGCAAAAGGTGCGCAAGGGCGCATGCGGCCCCTTCGGCACGGTGCTCGGCCCCGGATCGGACGGCTATCACCGGGATCATTTCCACATGGACACGGCCCGATATCGCAGCGGGCCGTACTGCAAGTAACCCGTCAGTGCAGCAAGAACCGCGGCGCCGGCCCCAGCGGGATCGGGCCGAGGGCCACGAACCCGTCCCGGAAGTTCAGCAAGACATCCAGCGCATTGGGGTTGCCCCCCAGCCCGGCCAGCAGGTTCAGCACGCGGTTGGCCGGTTCCACGGCCTGATCCGGCAGCGCGCCGGCGGCATGGGCCATGGCCACCATCTCGCGCCAGTTCTCGGCCTTGAGCGCGATCTCGCCCGTGGGAAGGCCCTGCGCGTCCACCTCCAGCTCGCCGGTGGCGAACAGGCGCAGCTCGCCCCATTTCATCTCGGCCAGCGCCAGGTCGATGAACACCGGCTGCGGCCGGCGCTCTTCCAGCGCGGTGCGGTCCCAGCGTTTGTCGAACCGCACCGTCATGTCGAGTTCCAGCGTCTCGAAGGCGTGGGGCAGGGCGGGGGACGACCGCATCAGGTTGCGCAGGCCCTCGCCGGGGGCAAACCCGTTGGCGGCGGCGAGGATCGCGTAGGTTTCGGGCGTTTCGGTCTGGACCATGACCAGCGTCAGGTCGCCGGCCCCGGCCAGCGCCTTGCCGTCTTCCGAAACCGACCACGGACCGGCGGTCAGGGCCAGCCGTTCCAGCACCAGCGCCACGCCGGGCTGCAGATGCAGGTCCGCCTGCATGTCCTGCGCCACGACGATCGCGGTCTGATCCAGATAGGACAGGCGTTGCGGCGTGTCGGCAAAGCGCAGCGATTGCCGACCGGGCCAGATCGCGGGGCTGGACAGGTCGATCCAGTCGGCCCGCCAGGCGGTCCCGGTTCCGGGATCGGCCAGCGCCGGATGGCTCAGCCGCGTGACGTGGCGGGTCGGGTATCCGGTGGTGGCGATGTCTGCGTAATCGGCCTGCCAGCCCAGCTGCGCACGCTGGTCGAACCAGCCTGCAAGTGCCGAGCGCAACCCGTATGCGGCAACGTACCAGTAGGCCGACCAGGCCAGCACGACGAGGATGACGACGCGAACCAGACGGTTCATGAAATGGCCCTTTTTCCTGCCTCGGTTTTGATGTTTATAGGCGCAAACGGGCGAGGGCCAGTGCAATGACGATGTGGGTGTTCGGATACGGATCGCTGCTGTGGAACCCGGGCTTTCCGGTGGCCCGGCGCGCGCGCGCCACGCTGCACGGTTATGCCCGGTCGTTCTGCATGAGTTCGATCCATCATCGCGGCACCGAGGACAACCCCGGCCTGGTGCTGGCGCTGGACGCCGCCGAGGGGGCGCAGTGCAAGGGGCTGGCGCTGGCGGTGGAAGCCGGCCACGAAGAGCGCACGCTGGCCGATCTGCGCGAACGCGAGCTGATTTCCTCGGCCTATCTGGAGCGGATGCTGGACGTGCACCTGGACGACGGCACCCTCGTCAATGCCGTGACCTACGTGATCGACCCGCATCACGTTCAGTATTGCGGCGGCATGTCGCTGGAAGATCAGGCGCAGATCATCGCCCGGGCGGTGGGCGGGCGTGGGCCGAATACCGAGTATCTGTTCAACACCGCCGAGCACCTGGCCGAGATCGGATTGCACGACCCGGATCTGGCGTGGCTGTCCGAGCGTGTGCGCCGCCTGACGGCATAATTCCTTGGCGTCGCGGGCGGAAGTTCGCTAGGTTCGGCGCAGAGCAGAAGAAACCGGGAAAAAGGCGCATGGCGCAGGCACACCGCGAGGCGAGACCGCAGTTCTCGCAACCGATCCGGCAGATCCTCATGATGCTGATCGTGATCGGGCTTTCGGGCTTTGGCGTATTCGTCGCGATGCCGCGCGTCATGCCGGTGTTCCAGGCCAACCCCTATCTCAACGGGTTCATCCTGCTGGTCTTCGTCATCGGCGTTCTGGTCTGTTTCTTCCAGGTGTTCCAGCTGATCGGCTCGGTGCGCTGGATCGAGGAATTCGTCGGCGGCGTGGAGCGCACCGAGACCCGGCCGCCGCAGCTGCTGGCGCCGCTGGCGTCGCTGCTGCGGTCGCGCGGGGCGCAGATGCAGATCAGTTCGACCTCGACCCGCTCGATCCTGGATTCGGTGGCCCAGCGGATCGAGGAAGAGCGCGAGATCACGCGCTACATCACCAATGTGCTGATCTATCTGGGCCTGTTGGGCACGTTCTTTGGCCTGGCGACGACGATCCCGGCGGTGGTGGACACGATCCGCAGCCTGAACCCGCAGGCCGGCGAAGAGGGGCTGGCCGTCTTCAACCGGCTGATGACCGGGCTCGAGTCGCAGCTTGGCGGCATGGGGGTGGCCTTTGGCTCGTCCCTGTTGGGGCTGGCCGGGTCGCTGATCGTCGGCCTGCTGGAGCTGTTCGCCGGACACGGGCAGAACCGGTTCTATCGCGAGCTCGAGGAATGGCTGTCGTCGATCACCCGCGTCGGGTTCGCCTCGGGCGACGAGGGCGGCGCGGAACTGGCGGTTCTGGCCCCGATCCTGGATGCGATGTCGCAGCAGATGGACACCCTGCAGGACATGTTCGCGGTGAACGAGAAGTGGCATTTCGAAGTCTCGGCCAAGCTGGGGCATCTGGTGGACGCGATCAGCGAGATGAACCAGCGGCAGGCCGATACCGAAGGCGTGACGGCGGCGCTGGACCGGGTTGCGCTGGGGCAGGAGGCGCTGCTCGATCACATGCGCGAACACGGCGCGGGCGAGGGGCTGGATGCCGAAAGCCGGATGCGCCTGCGGTCGATGGACGTGCAGCTGCTGCGGATCCTCGAAGAGATCTCGGCCGGCCGCCAGGAAAGCATGATCGAACTGCGCAAGGATATCGAACTGCTGGTCAAGGCGCTGTCGCTGCCGCGCGGGGCGGTGCGGGCGCACGGACCCACGGACGGGGAGTGACCGATGGCCCTGTCCCGCCGCACCGGTCAACGCTTTCAGGGCTCGGTCTGGCCCGGCTTCGTGGATGCCATGACCGGGCTGCTGATGGTGCTGACTTTCGTGCTGACCATCTTCATGGTGGTGCAATACGTGCTGCGCGAAACCATTTCGGGCCAGGAGGACGAACTCAGCGCGCTGTCGAACGAGGTTGCGGCTCTGGCCGAGGCGCTGGGGCTGGAAGAACGGCAGAACAGCCGGTTGCAGGCCCGGCTGGGCGCCCTGAGCGCGACGCTGGCGGAGACCGAGGATGATCTGGCGCAGGCGCAGGCGCTGGTGAGCTCGCTGAGTGTCGAGCGGGACCGTCAGGCCGAGGCGTTGACCGAGGCGCAGACCCGCATCACCGGTTTCGAGGCGCAGGTGGCGGCGCTGCTGGCCGACCAGGACCGCGCGCTGGGCGAGATCCGCGCGCTGGAGACGGAACGCGCGGAGTTGCGGGCGGCGCAGGACCAGCTCCTGTCCGAACAGGAGGCGCTGAACCTCGCCCTGGCCCGCAGCCGAGAGGAAATCGACGCCCAGACCGAAGCCGCCCGCCTGGCGGCGGCGCAGCGTGAGGCGCTGGAGGCGCTGATCGCCGATCTGGAGCGGTCGGGCGAGGCCAATGCCGCGCGGATCGAGGCGCTGGAACGGCAGCTGAGCGACGAGGAAACCGCGCGCCTGGCCGAGGCGGCCGCGGCCGAAGCCCTGCGGGAACGCTTGCAGAACGCCGATGCCGAGCTGACCGCCATGACCCTGGCGCTGGAACGGCAGCGACAGGAGGCCGAGGACACCCTGACCCTGCTGGCCGCGGCCGAAGCGGCCAAAGCCGAGTTGGAGCGCCAGTTCGGCGATGCCCTGACGGTCGAGGAGATGCAGGCCCGCCTGAACGCGGCGCTGAGCGCCCGGCGCGATGCCGAGGACGATGCCGCGACCCAACGATCGCTGGCCGAGGAACGGGCGGCGCTGCTGGCCAAGGCGCGCGAAACGCTGGCGGTGGAAAAGGCGGTGTCGGAAGAGGCGCAGCGCCAGACCGCGCTGCTCAATCAGCAGGTCGCCGCGCTCCGCACCCAGTTGGGATCGCTGCAGGCCCTGCTGGACGACTACGAGGATCGCAATGCCGCCGCCGAAGTCCAGCTGCAGGCCCTGGGCCGGGATCTGAACGCGGCGCTGGCGCGGGCAGCCTCGGAAGAGCGCAAGCGCCGGTTGCTGGAAGAGGCCGAGCGCAAGCGGCTCGAGGCCGAGGCCAGGGCGCTGGAAGCGCGGGCGCAGGGGCTGCAGGCTCAGGCCGAAGACCTGGAGAAATACCGTTCGGAGTTCTTTGGCCGCCTGCGTGACGTGCTCGGCCAGCAGGAAGGCGTGCGGATCGAGGGCGACCGGTTCGTGTTTTCCTCGGAAGTGCTGTTCCCGCCGGGCTCGGCGGTTCTGTCCGCCGAAGGCCAGCAGGAAGTGGCCAAGGTCGCCGGCATCCTGCGCAGCGTCGCGGCGGACATCCCGCCCGAACTCAACTGGGTGATCCGGGTGGACGGGCACACCGACAACATCCCCCTTGGCGGCGCAGGGCGCTACCGGGACAACTGGGAACTCAGCCAGGGCCGGGCGCTGTCGGTCGTCCGCTACATGGTCGATGCCCTGGGCATTCCGCCGAACCGGCTGGCTGCCAATGGGTTCGGAGAGTTCCAGCCCGTGGACGACGCGGACACACCGGAAGCGCGGGCGCGAAACCGTCGGATCGAATTGAAACTCACGGAAAAATAGCGTGGCGCCTGGCCGCGAGCCACGCCAGGGGCGCTGCCCCTCTTGCCCTGCGGGCAATTCACCCCGGGGTATTTGTGACCAGAAAGAAGCAGCGGTCTGTTTCATGCTTCTTTCTGGTTGAAAATACCCCAGGGAGTTTGAGGGACAGCGTCCCTCAACAAAAAAGAAAACGAGCGCGCCGGAGGCGCACGATTTGGTCAACCGATCGGCGAGGTCATCGGGTGCGGAGTATGCGGTTGATGTGGCCCATCTTGCGGCCGGGCTTGGTGTCGGCCTTGCCGTAGAGGTGGATCGACACGTCGCTTTCGCGGGCGAGCCCGGCCACGCGCTCGACTTCGGCACCGATGAGGTTCTCCATGATCACGTCCGAGTGGCGCCGGCCGTCGCCGAGCGGCCAGCCCGCGATGGCGCGGATGTGCTGTTCGAACTGGTCCACCGCGCAGCCGTTCTGTGTCCAGTGACCCGAATTGTGCACGCGCGGTGCGATTTCGTTGACCAGCAGCCCCTGTTGCGTGACGAACAGCTCGACGCCCAGGACGCCGACATAGTCGAGCGCGTTGAGGATATTCGCGGCCAGAAGCACGGCGTCGGTGCGTTGCGGCGGCGACAGGCGCGCCGGCACGGTGGTCGTGCGCAATATGCCGTCGCGATGCACGTTTTCGCCGGGATCGAAACAGGCGACCTGGCCGTCGAGGCCGCGGGCGGCGATGACCGAGACTTCGTGGCTGAAATCGACGAATCCTTCGAGAATCGCGGGCGCTCCGGCCATGTCCGCCAGCGCGGATTCGGCGTCGCCGGGCGCGCGCAGCCTTGCCTGCCCCTTGCCGTCATAGCCGAACCGCCGGGTCTTGAGGATCGAGGGCGTGCCGATCCGCCCGACCGCCGCCTCGAGGCTTGCCAGATCGGTGACATCCGCGAAGGGCGCCGTGCCCAGCCCGAGATCGCGCAGGAACGTCTTTTCCGTCAGCCGGTCCTGGCTGACGCGCAGCGCCTCGCGCCCCGGGCGGATCGGGCGGTGCGCTTCCAGCAGGTCGAGCGCCTCGGTCGGGATGTTTTCGAATTCGTAGGTGATGACATCCACCGCCCCGGCGAATTCCGTCAGCGCCGCGCTGTCGTCATAGGGTGCGGTCGTCACCCGGTGGGCGACCTGGCCGGCGGGAGGGTTGGCGCCGGGTTCGTAGATATGGGTCGTGAAACCCAGGCGCGCGGCGGCCATGGAGAGCATCCGGCCCAGTTGGCCGCCGCCCAGGATTCCGATGGTCGCGCCGGGGGCCAGCATCTCAGCCATTGTCAGTTCTCCAACCGTTGTCCGATCGCGTCGAGCGCCGCGCGCAGGGCGTCATGCGCGCCGCCCTGCCGCAGCATTCGGGTCATCTGCAGGCTCAGCGTCCCTTCGGTCGCCAGGGCGTCGCGCTCGGCCGCCAGCCGCCCGGCACCGCCCTTGTCCATGGCCGCCAGAAACCCCGAGATCAGGTGCGCCGTGTAGTATTCCGACGCCTTGGCGTCGCCGGTCCGGTCTCTCAGCCAGGCCGCCCCGGTGGCCATCAGGTCCAGCATTCCCGGCACCATGGCGCAGACCGCGAAATGCGCGTTGAGCGCAGCTTCGTCCGCAACCCGCACCACCGGATTCTCCGGTTCGAACAGCCGGGCCAGCAGGTCGCCATTGCCGAAGGCGGGCAGGGGGCAGCCGCCGGATTGCAGGAACCCCAGCGGGATGGTCTGCACGAAATCCGTCGCCGGTGCGCAGAGTTCGGCCAGGTCCGCAGCCGGCACCGCCGCCATCACCGAGACGATCTGCTGATCCGGGCGAAAGCGCAGCGGGGCCAGAACCTCGCCCGCCTGTTGCGGGCGCAGGCAGAAAAACACGATGTCCGACCGGTCGATGACCGGCTGCGCCTCGTCCACCGTCACGCCAAGCTCGTCGGCCAGTTCGGCGGACACCTCGGCGTTGCGCCGGGTCACGGCGATCTCATGCCCCTTCGCCGCCAGAAACCGCACCATCGGGGCGGCGATGTGACCGGTGCCGATGAACCCGATCCGGCTCATCCCTGCGGTTCCTCGCGGATCGATGCCGACAGCGCCGCGCGCCAGTGGTCCAGCCGCGTGGCCAGGGCCGCATCCTGCAGCGCCAGAATGGCGGCGGCCATCAGCCCCGCATTGGCGCCGCCCGCGGCGCCGATGGCCATGGTCGCCACCGGATAGCCCCTGGGCATCTGCACGATGGAATAGAGCGAATCGACGCCCGACAGCGCCTTGGTCTGCACCGGCACGCCGATGACCGGCACCCGTGTCTTCGAGGCCATCATGCCCGGCAGATGCGCCGCCCCGCCCGCGCCGGCGATGATCACCTGAAGCCCGCGGTCGACGGCCGTCCGGCCATAGTCCCACAGGCGATCCGGGGTCCGGTGCGCCGACACGATCCGGGCCTCGTAGGGCACGCCCAGTTCGTCCAGAATGTCGGCGGCTTCCTTCATGGTGGGCCAGTCCGACTGGCTGCCCATGATGATCCCGACCTTGACCTCGTCCATGCGCCCTGTCCCCAGCTATGGAAAGAGCGCGCACTATAGCCAAATCGGCCCGGCTGGCAATGCAGCACGATGACGAAACGCCAGCCTTTTCCAAGACATCCGATCCCGGCTACAAGTTCGGGAAAGGAGACCGCCATGCTGGAACTGCGCCCCAATTGCGAACTCTGCGACCGCGACCTGCCGCCCGGGTCGAAGGAGGCGCGAATCTGCAGCTATGAATGCACCTATTGCGCCGACTGCGTGGAAAACCGGCTGCACGATGTCTGTCCTACCTGTGGCGGCGGGTTCGCGCCGCGTCCGATCCGGCCCAAACGGTCCTGGCGGCCGGAACTGGGGCTGGGACTCGCGCATCATCCGGCCAGCGACCGGCGGCGGCACACGACGTTCACCGACGACGACATCGCGGCCCATGTGGCGCGCATCCGCGGCATTCCGCCGGAAGAAAGGTAGGCTCAGGCGATGATGTCGGGGGTCAGGCGATCCTCGATCATCGCGATGATGTCCTTCAGGCGCAGCTTCTGCTTTTTCAGGCGCTTGATGGTCAACTGGTCCGAGGTTCCCTTGGCCTCCAGCGCCTCGATCGCCTCGTCGAGATCGCGATGCTGGCGGCGGAACACCTCCAGTTCGACCCTGAGAACTTCATCTGTTTTCATCGAAATGTCGGAGGGCGCGTTCATCTTGCGACTCAGTTCTTCTTTGGCTGCCTGGGACACAGAATAGTGCGTCCGGGTGAATCCGCCTAGACCTTGTGGATTTCGCCGTTTCACCCCATATTTCAGTCAGTGCGGTTGCCGGAACGGGGCCGTGCCATCCGTCGCTTTGGCAAAAAAGGACGAAAGAACGTGTCGAAACTTACTCTGGGCTCATATCCGCACCTGCTGGGGTTTGAGCAGTTGGAACGCCTTCTGGAACGCTCGGCCAAGGCCGGCAACGAAGGCTACCCGCCCTACAACATCGAACAGACCTCGGATCATTCCTACCGCATCACGCTGGCGGTGGCGGGTTTCGCCGAAGAAGATCTGTCGATCACCATCGAGGATCGCCAACTGGTGATCCGCGGCCGTCAACGCGACGACAGCGAGGGGCGCGTGTTCCTGCACCGTGGAATCGCCGCGCGCCAGTTCCAGCGCATGTTCGTGCTGGCCGACGGGGTCGAGGTCGGCGAGGCCGTCATGGAGAACGGCCTGCTGCACATCGACCTGAGCCGCGCGGTTCCCGAAACCGTGGTGCAGACGATCAACATAAGGAAGGGGTAAGCGATGCACACACCATTCGATTTCAAGGACGACGGCGGCCGGATCGTCTATGTCAAGGCCGTTGACGTCGCCGACCTGCCCGAAGAGGTCCGGATTCACGCCGGCGACCGGGATCACCTGTACGCCGTGCATGACGCCCAGGGCCAGCAACTGGCGCTGGTGGCCGACCGCAAGCTGGCGTTCGTGCTGGCCCGCCAGCACGACCTGACGCCGGTGACGGTGCACTGACGCCGCATTTCCAGGTCGAAAAGGCGTGACATTCGTCGCCGATGCGGCGAAACATGCGGTTTGGGCCGGGCTGCATTCCCGCCGACAGCGACATTTCGGAACGGGAGCAGCGCATGAGCTGGCACGACTTCGACTGGGTGGATGCCTTCAGCGACCGGCCATTCGGCGGCAACGGCTGCGCCGTGGTTCATGGCGGCGCGGGTCTGCCCGACGAGGTCTGCATGGCCTTCGTGCGCGAAACCTCTCTGGTCGAGTGCACCTTCACCGGCCCGTCGGAAACCGCGGATGTCCGTGTGCGCTATTTCCTGGCCAGCCGCGAAATTCCCTTTGCCGGGCATCCCACCCTTGCGACCGTCGCCGCCCTGCGCGCCCGCGGTCGGGTGCCCGGCGAAACCCTGACGCTGGAAACCGGCGCGGGCCTCGTTGCGATTCGCCTCGACGGGGAGGACATCGAGATGACTCAGGTCGCGCCGCGCTTCGG
>NZ_JBXWRY010000065.1:0-14696 GCF_059613135.1 Ruegeria sp. BHSB196 | reverse complement strand
GTCTGGCTCTGGACGCGCCCGACACCATGCGCACCCTGCGCCGCGAAGACATCGTCGCCTGCATCCGCGCTCTGGTCGAACTGCGCGACGGCAAGGGCGATGTGGACGACATCGATCACCTCGGCAACCGCCGGGTGCGTTCGGTCGGCGAACTGATGGAGAACCAGTACCGCGTCGGCCTGCTGCGCATGGAACGCGCCATCAAGGAGCGCATGTCCTCGGTCGAGATCGACACGGTGATGCCGCAGGATCTGATCAATGCCAAACCGGCGGCGGCCGCGGTCCGCGAATTCTTCGGCTCCTCGCAGCTGTCGCAGTTCATGGACCAGACCAACCCGCTCAGCGAAGTCACCCACAAGCGCCGCCTGTCGGCGCTTGGCCCCGGCGGTCTGACCCGCGAACGCGCGGGCTTCGAGGTCCGCGACGTGCACCCGACCCACTATGGCCGGATGTGCCCGATCGAAACGCCGGAAGGCCCGAACATCGGTCTGATCAACTCGCTGGCGACATTCGCCCGCGTGAACAAGTACGGCTTCATCGAGACGCCGTATCGCGTGGTGAAAGAAGGCCAGGTGACCGACGAGGTCCACTACATGTCCGCGACCGAGGAAATGCGCCACACGGTGGCGCAGGCCAACGCGACGCTGGACGACAAGGGCAAGTTCGTCAACGAGATGGTCAACACCCGTCAGGCCGGCGACTACACGCTTGCGCCGGTCGAGCAGGTGGACCTGATCGACGTGAGTCCGAAGCAGCTGGTCTCGGTCGCCGCCTCGCTGATCCCGTTTTTGGAAAACGACGACGCCAACCGCGCCCTGATGGGTTCGAACATGCAGCGTCAGGCGGTCCCGCTGCTGCGGGCCGAGGCGCCGCTGGTCGGCACAGGCATCGAGGCCAAGGTCGCCATCGACTCGGGCGCGGCCATTCAGGCCCGGCGCGCCGGCGTGATCGACCAGGTCGATGCCCAGCGGATCGTGGTCCGCGCCACCGAGGATCTGGAACTCGGCGATGCCGGCGTGGACATCTACCGCCTGCGCAAGTTCCAGCGGTCTAACCAGAACACCTGCATCAACCAGCGTCCGCTGGTCAAGGTGGGCGACACCGTGGTCAAGGGCGAGGTGATCGCCGACGGTCCCAGCACCGATATGGGTGAACTGGCGCTGGGCAAGAACGTGGTTGTCGCGTTCATGCCCTGGAACGGCTACAACTACGAGGACTCGATCCTGATCTCCGAGCGCATCGCGCGGGATGACGTGTTCACTTCGATCCATATCGAGGAATTCGAAGTCGCCGCCCGGGACACCAAGCTCGGTCCGGAAGAGATCACCCGCGACATCCCGAATGTCGGCGAGGAAGCCCTGCGCAACCTCGACGAGGCGGGCATCGTCTATATCGGCGCGGATGTGGAACCGGGCGACATTCTGGTCGGCAAGATCACTCCGAAGGGCGAAAGCCCGATGACCCCGGAAGAAAAGCTGCTGCGCGCCATCTTCGGCGAGAAAGCTTCCGACGTGCGCGACACGTCGCTGCGCGTCAAACCGGGCGATTACGGAACCGTGGTCGAGGTGCGCGTCTTCAACCGTCACGGCGTCGAAAAGGACGAGCGTGCGCTGCAGATCGAGCGCGAGGAAGTCGAGCGTCTGGCCCGCGACCGGGACGACGAACTGGCGATCCTTGACCGCAACATCTATGCGCGCCTCAAGTCGATGATCCTCGGCAAGACCGCCGTCAAGGGGCCGAAAGGCGTCAAGGCGGGCTCGGAAATCACCGAGGAACTGCTGGAAACCCTGACCCGCGGTCAGTGGTGGCAACTGGCGCTGGAGGACGAGAAGGACGCCCAGGTGGTCGAAGCCCTGAACGAGCAGTACGAGGTGCAGAAGCGCGCCCTGGATGCCCGGTTCGAGGACAAGGTCGAGAAGGTCCGCCGGGGCGACGACCTGCCGCCGGGCGTGATGAAGATGGTCAAGGTCTTCATCGCCGTGAAGCGCAAGCTGCAGCCGGGCGACAAGATGGCCGGCCGTCACGGGAACAAGGGCGTGATCTCCAAGGTCGTTCCGATGGAGGACATGCCGTTCCTGGCCGATGGCACCCCTGTCGATTTCTGCCTCAACCCGCTGGGCGTGCCGTCGCGGATGAACGTCGGTCAGATCCTGGAAACCCACATGGGTTGGGCCGCGCGCGGTCTGGGTCTCAAGATCGACGAGGCGCTGCAGGAATACCGCCGCTCGGGCGACCTGACGCCGGTGCGCGATGCGATGAAGCACGCCTATGGCGAGAACGTCTATGACGAAGGCATCGCCAACATGGCCGAGGATGACCTGATCGAAGCGGCCAGCAACGTCACCCGCGGGGTGCCGATCGCGACGCCGGTCTTCGACGGCGCGAAGGAGGCGGACGTGAACGACGCGCTGGTGCGCGCCGGGTTCGACACCAGCGGTCAGTCGATCCTGTTCGACGGCCGCACCGGCGAACAGTTCAGCCGTCCCGTGACCGTGGGCATCAAGTACCTGCTGAAGCTTCACCACCTGGTGGACGACAAGATCCACGCGCGTTCGACCGGGCCGTACAGCCTGGTGACCCAGCAACCGCTGGGCGGCAAGGCGCAGTTCGGCGGTCAGCGCTTTGGTGAGATGGAGGTCTGGGCGCTGGAAGCTTACGGCGCCGCCTACACCCTGCAGGAGATGCTCACCGTCAAATCGGATGACGTCGCCGGCCGGACCAAGGTCTATGAATCGATCGTCAAGGGCGAGGACAACTTCGAGGCGGGTGTTCCCGAGAGCTTCAACGTGCTCGTCAAGGAAGTCCGCGGCCTCGGCCTGAACATGGAACTCCTGGACGCGGAGGTTGAGGAATAAGAATTTTGAAAAAATTCTTGGGCGGAAACTTTTCAAGTTTCCGCTCACCTCTCCCCCCTTCCGCAAGATTTGAGGTATCAAAATGAACCAGGAACTGACGAACAACCCGTTCAACCCGCTGACGCCGCCGAAGGTCTTTGACGAGATCAAGGTCTCGCTGGCGTCGCCCGAGCGGATCCTGTCTTGGTCCTATGGCGAGATCAAGAAACCCGAAACCATCAACTACCGCACGTTCAAGCCCGAGCGTGACGGCCTGTTCTGCGCGCGCATCTTCGGCCCGATCAAGGATTACGAATGCCTGTGCGGCAAGTACAAGCGGATGAAGTATCGCGGCGTCGTCTGCGAAAAATGCGGTGTGGAAGTCACCCTGCAGAAAGTCCGCCGCGAGCGCATGGGCCACATCGAACTGGCCGCGCCGGTCGCGCATATCTGGTTCCTGAAATCGCTGCCGTCCCGCATCGGTCTGATGCTGGACATGACGCTGCGCGATCTGGAGCGGGTTCTCTATTTTGAGAACTATGTCGTCATCGAGCCCGGCCTGACCGATCTCACCTACGGCCAGATGCTGACCGAAGAAGAGTACATGGACGCCCAGGACCAGTACGGCATGGACGCCTTTACCGCCAATATCGGCGCCGAGGCGATCCGCGAGATGCTGGCCCAGATCGATCTCGAGGCCGAGGCCGAACAGCTGCGCGCCGAACTGGCCGAGGCCACCGGCGAATTGAAGCCCAAGAAGATCATCAAGCGTCTGAAGGTCGTCGAATCCTTCCTCGAGTCGGGCAACCGGCCCGAATGGATGGTGATGACCGTGATCCCGGTCATTCCGCCGGAACTGCGTCCGCTGGTGCCGCTGGATGGCGGCCGCTTCGCGACGTCTGATCTGAACGATCTCTATCGCCGCGTCATCAACCGAAACAACCGCCTCAAGCGTCTGATCGAACTGCGCGCGCCCGACATCATCGTCCGCAACGAAAAGCGGATGCTGCAGGAATCCGTGGATGCTCTGTTCGACAACGGCCGCCGCGGCCGCGTGATCACCGGCGCCAACAAGCGGCCGTTGAAATCGCTGTCGGACATGCTCAAGGGCAAGCAGGGCCGCTTCCGCCAGAACCTTCTGGGCAAGCGCGTCGACTTCTCGGGCCGTTCGGTCATCGTGACCGGACCGGAGCTCAAGCTGCACCAGTGCGGCCTGCCCAAGAAGATGGCGCTGGAGCTGTTCAAGCCGTTCATCTACTCGCGGCTCGAGGCCAAGGGCCTGTCTTCGACCGTCAAGCAGGCCAAGAAGCTGGTGGAAAAGGAACGCCCGGAAGTCTGGGACATCCTCGACGAGGTGATCCGCGAACACCCGGTGCTGCTGAACCGCGCACCGACGCTGCACCGCCTGGGCATCCAGGCGTTCGAACCGGTGCTGATCGAGGGCAAGGCGATCCAGCTTCACCCGCTGGTCTGTTCGGCCTTCAACGCCGACTTCGACGGCGACCAGATGGCGGTGCACGTGCCGCTTTCGCTGGAGGCGCAGCTCGAAGCCCGCGTCCTGATGATGTCCACGAACAACGTGCTGTCGCCGGCCAACGGCGCGCCGATCATCGTGCCGTCGCAGGACATGATCCTGGGTCTCTACTACCTGACCCTGGAACGCAACGGCATGCCGGGCGAGGGCAAGATCTTTGGCTCGATCGAAGAGGTGCAGCACGCGCTGGACGCCGGCGAGGTGCATCTGCACTCCAGGATCACCGCACGGATCACCCAGATCGACGACGAGGGCAACGAGGTCAAGAAGCGGTACGAGACCACGCCGGGCCGGGTGCGTCTGGGGGCCTTGCTGCCGCTCAACGCCAAGGCGCCCTTCGATCTGGTCAACCGCCTGCTCCGCAAGAAGGAGGTGCAGCAGGTCATCGATACCGTCTACCGCTATTGCGGCCAGAAGGAATCGGTCATCTTCTGCGACCAGATCATGTCGCTGGGCTTCAAGGAGGCGTTCCGCGCCGGCATCTCGTTCGGCAAGGACGACATGGTGATCCCGGACGAGAAGTGGTCGATCGTCGAGGACACCCGCGACCAGGTGAAGGACTTTGAACAGCAGTACATGGACGGCCTGATCACCCAGGGCGAAAAGTACAACAAGGTCGTCGATGCCTGGTCCAAGTGCAACGACCGCGTCACCGAGGCGATGATGAACACCATCTCGGCCGTCGAAAAGGACGATAGCGGCGGCGACAGAGAGCCGAACTCGGTCTACATGATGGCCCATTCGGGCGCGCGGGGCTCGGTCACGCAGATGAAGCAGCTGGGCGGGATGCGCGGCCTGATGGCCAAGCCGAACGGCGACATCATCGAAACCCCGATCATCTCGAACTTCAAGGAAGGTCTGACCGTTCTTGAGTACTTCAACTCGACCCACGGCGCCCGCAAGGGTCTGTCGGATACCGCGCTCAAGACGGCGAACTCGGGCTACCTGACCCGCCGTCTGGTGGACGTGGCGCAGGACTGCATCGTGCGCGAAAGGGACTGCGGCACCGACCGGGCGATCACCGCCGAAGCGGCGGTCAACGATGGCGAGGTCGTGGCCTCGCTGGCCGAGCGCGTGCTGGGCCGCGTCGCGGCCGAGGACATCCTGCGTCCGGGCTCGGACGAGGTGATCGCGGCGGCCGGTCAGCTGATCGACGAACGCATGGCCGACGCCATCGACGAGGCCGGGGTGCAGTCGGCGCGCATCCGCTCGCCGCTGACCTGCGAAAGCGAAGAGGGCGTCTGCGCCATGTGCTACGGCCGCGACCTTGCGCGCGGCACCATGGTCAATGTCGGCGAAGCGGTCGGCATCATCGCGGCGCAGTCCATCGGTGAACCCGGCACGCAGCTGACGATGCGGACCTTCCACATCGGCGGCGTCGCCCAGGGTGGCCAGCAGTCCTTCCAGGAGGCCAACCAGGCCGGCGTCATCAGCTTCGAGAACCCGCAGATCCTGGTCAATGCCGCCGGCGAAAGCCTGGTCATGGGCCGGAACATGAAGCTCGCCATCAACGACGAACACGGCGAGGAACGCGCCAGCTTCAAGCTGGGCTACGGCTCCAAGCTCTTTGTCAAGGACGGCACCAAGGTCAAGCGCGGCGACAAGCTGTTCGAGTGGGATCCCTACACCCTGCCGATCATCGCCGAAAAGGCCGGGACCGCGAAATACGTCGATCTGGTGTCGGGCATCGCCGTCCGGGACGAGACCGACGACGCAACCGGCATGACCCAGAAGATCGTGATCGACTGGCGGGCCGCGCCGAAAGGCAGCGACCTGAAGCCGGAAATCATCCTGGTGGACGAGGACGGCGAGCCGGTCCGCAACGATGCGGGCAACCCGGTTCACTATCCGATGTCAGTGGATGCGATCCTGTCGGTCGAGGACGGCCAGAAGATCGAGGCCGGCGACGTCGTCGCGCGTATTCCGCGCGAAGGCGCCAAGACCAAGGACATCACCGGTGGTCTGCCGCGTGTGGCCGAACTGTTCGAAGCGCGCCGTCCGAAGGATCACGCGATCATCGCCGAAGCCGATGGTTACGTGCGCTTTGGCCGCGACTACAAGAACAAGCGCCGCATCACCATCGAACCTGCCGACGAGTCGATGGACCCGATCGAGTACATGGTGCCCAAGGGCAAGCACATCCCGGTGCAGGAAGGCGACTTCGTGCAGAAGGGTGACTACATCATGGACGGCAACCCGGCCCCGCACGACATCCTGTCCATCATGGGGGTCGAGGCGCTGGCGGATTACATGATCGACGAGGTGCAGGACGTCTACCGCCTGCAGGGCGTGAAGATCAACGACAAGCACATCGAGGTCATCGTGCGCCAGATGCTGCAGAAGTGGGAGATCCTGGATTCAGGCGACACCACGCTGCTCAAAGGCGAACACGTGGACAAGCAGGAGTTCGACGCGGCCAACGAAAAGACCATCGCCCGCGGCGGTCGCCCGGCTCAGGGCGAACCGATCCTGCTTGGCATCACCAAGGCGTCGCTCCAGACCCGCTCGTTCATCTCGGCGGCCTCCTTCCAGGAGACCACCCGCGTGCTGACCGAAGCTTCGGTTCAGGGCAAGAAGGACAAGCTGGTCGGCCTCAAGGAAAACGTCATCGTCGGCCGCCTGATCCCGGCCGGTACCGGTGGCGCCACCCAGCGCGTCCGCCACATCGCGCAGCAGCGTGACAACGTGGTGATCGAGGCGCGCCGGGAAGAGGCCGAAGCGGCCGCGGCGCTGGCCGCTCCGATCCTGGACGACGACATCATCGGGGACGATCTGGACAACCTGGTCGAAACCCCGGAAAGCCGCGAATAGGCGCCATTCCATGACCAAGGCAAGGCCCCGCGATCCCGCGGGGCCTTTCTTTTGTGTGGGCCACTGTCATGTGAGACGGCCGGGGCTGCGGCTGCTCGATCCGCCCCCGTCAACACTGTCTGGATGCGCTCAATAACGCGGACGGCTGCAAACGCCTGCATCGTCGCAGAAGACACCGGCAAGCCCGCCGATGATGGCACCGCGGTCGCCGTTTCCATCGACGGCCCTCGCCGCGCCGTACCCGAGAGCCGCGCCGACAAGGGCGCGCTCCATATCACTGTCGATCGCGGCGCCTGGTGCGCAGGCCGAGATCAGAGCGGTTGCTGCGATGAGCGGATAGACGAGTTTCATGCTGGTCTCCTGAGGGGCCGGCAGTGCGCCGGCGGCATTTCTGGTGTCGGGGGATTGCCAAGAATCGGATCTCCGCAGTCCCCCACCGATGCTCATGCTCGTACCCCACAGGTGTCCTGTTATCCGATCACCGAAACGCTTTCCGAGCGTGTTATCGGATAACAATGCTGCCCTGTCATTCGGCCCGTGGATGCCATTGGTCCATAGAGCGCAGATCTGGAACGTTTTTCACAAATCACCGCAGGCACCTGGCGGATCCTGATCCCGGCACCCGACTGGTCATGAGCTTTTTCCGTGCCGCTTGCAGATGCCTTGCAAGGGCTGCCTACGGAAATTGATGCGAAAGGCAGTGAAGGGCGGCACCGAGCCCAAAACAGACATGATTGCCACACTTTGATCCAAGTCATCGTGTAGGGCGTGGAACTGTGCTACATGGCGCCACTTATGAGGAAAGTCATGAGCTTGGCATGTTTAGCTATTTGTTGAAATCCGCTGTTAGGTCGGCAATTCGCGCCGCCGAGCAGAGCTACAACACGCCGGAGCGAAAAGGTGCCAGAGGCGAGCGCCGGGTTCACAATGCGCTGTCCTCGGTTCTCGATAAAAACGAGTATCGGGTCTTGTCAGATTTGATCCTGCCGGTCGCAGGCAGCACGACCCAACTTGATCATCTTGTGCTTTCCCGGTTTGGGATCTTCGTGATCGAAACCAAAAACATGTCTGGTTGGATTTTTGGCAGTGCCGACCAAACGAAATGGACCCAAGTTCAGAAAGGTGGCAAACGCCGCAGCTTCCAAAATCCGCTACGGCAGAACCATGCTCACGTCAAAGCCGTCGAGAGCATCTTGGAAGTCGACCCTAAGGTGCTACACAACTTTGTTGTATTCACAGGCAGCGCCGAACCGAAAACCGACATGCCAGAAAACGTTGCTTGGGGATTGCGCGACCTTGGCAAGCTGATCGCGGTGCGACGACAGATCATTTTCTCGGACCTCCAATTGAATGCTTTTGTCGAAACTCTGCAAAGTCAGGCATTGGAGAACAACAGGGCTGTTCGCAGTCAGCACCTGCAAAACCTTGAGAAGAAAGCAGCGGCGAGAACAGCTGCACAATCTTCCGGGCCCTCAGACCCCGTGAGCCAAGCCTCGTGCCCAAAATGTGGAGGCGAAATGGTAAAGCGCGCAAATCGAAAGACGGGTGATCCATTTTTGGGGTGTGCGAAGTTTCCAAAGTGTCGGGGCACACGAAAGGTGGATTGATATCAAAGAGATTGCTTTTCACTAGCATCCAGCAGGCGACGGGTTGCTGCGTGACGACGCGCTTTCTCATTATCACAGTCGATTGGAAATTTGATGCTGAACAATATTGGACTTCCCGGCCTGCTGCTTTTGATACTCTTCTTGGCAGTGTTCGTCTCGGCGTTGGTCAGACCTCGTACCCCAGATACGCCACGCGGCTCGGTGGTATGGCTATTAGTATGGGCTGTTGTCTTCTTCCCGTTCGCGATCATCTACGCATTGATGCGACGCTGGAGCGACCCGGAAGAGATGA
The DNA here is from genome assembly GCF_059613135.1 of Ruegeria sp. BHSB196. Classification (NCBI taxonomy): domain Bacteria; kingdom Pseudomonadati; phylum Pseudomonadota; class Alphaproteobacteria; order Rhodobacterales; family Roseobacteraceae; genus Ruegeria; species Ruegeria sp. BHSB196. Next base: position 5,618 of record NZ_JBXWRY010000065.1, on the reverse strand, counting down.
ACTGACGGCGAGACCAAGACGGGTAGTCGCGTCTCCCGTTAATTTCCTCAGCTTCTTCGTGGTCGGACTTGTGGTGTCCTGTATTGAAAGCTCGCCATGTCGCAGTGTCGCGCTTTTGTATGCTCCGTCCGCAACTCGGCCATTGACCCCATTGCATATCCATCCCTCCCTGCTCGCGTCGTGCGCGGCGAACTCGAGGTCATGGCAATGCTGTTCGCCGGCCTGCGCAGGGTTTTTTGCGTCCGGCCCGGACAGTGGCGCCACCGCTTTCAGGCCGGGGCCGGGAAAAACCTCTTGAGCTCAAGCTGCCTTGAGCTTGGATAGTACCGGTGAGCAAGCACGGCCGGGCCGCCGGATTCGACACGTACGGGAGCACGGCGCTGCCTGCGGCGGCGGAACGCCCGGCAACCCGCTCACCAAAAAAACGACCGACCCGGAGCTGGCACATGCATGTCTTGACCGTCCTCGATCATCCCAACCCCGCCTCGTTCAGTGCCGCCGCCGCGCGGCGCTTCATGGATGGTGCGAGCGCGGCGGGTCATTCGGTCGAACTTGCGGATCTGCATGCCGAAGGCTTCGACCCGCGCTGGTCCATGGCCGATATCGAGGCCGACGGCGAGGCCCGCACCTTGCCGGACATCGCGGCGGAACAGGCGCGGATCGCGCGGGCCGACGCGATCTGCCTCGTCTTTCCGCTGTTCTGGTGGGGCATGCCCTCGATGATCAAGGGCTGGGTCGATCGGGTCTGGAGCTGGGGCTGGGCCTACGACCAACTGGACGACCCCGAGCGATCCCTGCAGCGCCCCCGATCCGGCGTTCTCCTGATCCCGGCAGGTGCCCGGTCGGACGAAATCGAAGGCGAAGGCTACCTGGCCGCCCTGGAAACGGCCTGGATGAAGGGGACATTCGGGTATTTCGGCTTCGACCCCCGGCAACTCGAACTGCTTTGCGGGGCAACCGGGTCCGGGCACCGGCGGCAGGCGCTCCTGGAAAGATGCTTCCGGATCGGTCTCGACCTGCCGCCACCGAGTCGCAAGGACCAAGGCGGCTGAGGCGAACGACCGAGTTTTGTTGACATGGGCTCCGGCGACTGGGCCAATGGGCCGACCGATGCCAGACCGGACCGAACCAGAATGACGCCGAACGTCAAGGGCGCGCTGCTGATGATGGGCAGCATGGCCGCATTCACCCTGAACGACACTCTGGTGAAGATCGCCCTGGCGGATGTGCCCCTGTTTCAACTGGTGACGATGCGGGGCGTGCTGGCGGTGGCGCTGGTCTATGTGCTGGCCCGATCCCTGGGCGCGCTGCACCTGAACTTTCCGCGCCACGACAGATGGCTGGTCGCCTTGCGGTGCATCGCCGAATTGTCGGCCACGTTCTTTTTCCTCACCGCGCTCAAGAACATGCCGCTGGCCAACGTGACGGCGGTGCTGCAGGCGCTGCCGCTGACCGTGACGCTGGGCGCGGCCTTGTTGTTTTCGGAAACCATCGGCTGGCGGCGGATCCTGGCGATTGCGCTCGGCTTTGCCGGCATGCTGCTGATCGTCAGGCCGGGACCGGACGGGTTCAGCCTCTATTCCACCTATGCCCTGATCGCCGTCGCGTCGGTCACGGCGCGGGATCTGATCACGCGCCGGATGTCCGCCGAAGTTCCCTCGATGGTGGTGACGCTGGCGACCTCCGCCTCGATCGCCTCGGGCGCGGCGGTTGCCTCGATCTTCGAAGGCTGGGTGCCGGTCGCACCGGCAACCGGCGCGCTGGTGGCGGGGGCCGCGGTGTTCGTGCTGATGGGCTATCTGTTCAGCGTCATGGTGATGCGGGTGGGCGAGGTCGGATTCGTCGCGCCGTTCCGCTATTCCAGCCTGGTCTGGGCGCTCCTGCTGGGTTTTCTCGTGTTTGGCGACTGGCCCGACGGGCTGACCATGCTGGGCGCGGCGCTGGTCGTCGGCGCGGGGCTCTTTACCCTGTTGCGGGAACGTGCCGTTCAGGAGGCGGAAACCGCACGCGACACCTGATCGGCGTCGATCGCGAAACGGGCGGAAAACACCTCGCGCAGATCGTCCGACATCTCGGGCAGGTCCACGGGCCGGGCATCGGCCTGCCGGGAATCGTTGAACCGGTTGTGCGTGCGGAGCCACATCGGCGGGTCCGAAAGGCTGACCGTCGGCATGAACCGGGCCATCTTGTGATGGCCGAAATTCATGATCGTCAGGGCGCAGTCATCGCGCACATACATCCCCAGCGCGGCGGTCACGAACCCGCGGGCCTGCTCGGCCGCCCGCGGCGGGGTCGTGCCGAACTCGGCCAGGTATCCCCGGTTGAAGTCGATCGCCACCGTCCTGTTGCGCGCCAGCAGTCCGGCGCAATCCGCGGCGGCCTGCCGGAGCTTTTCGATGAAATCGACCGCTACCGCATCGTCATCGTCATGCCGGAACTGCAGGCAGGGCGCATCTGGCCGGACCCGCGCCGCGTTGAGGATCTCCTTCATCACCTCGCGATGGCGCCGGGGCGGCTGCGCGACGATGCGGACCTGCGGCATGTCCGCTGTCAGGTCGCGCAACCGGTCGCGATGGACGCGCGGCAGGCTGTCCCCTGTCATCACGATCAGCGTGAAATCCGGATCGGTCTGCGCCCGCAGGCCCGGCAGGGCCACGGTTTCGAACAGTGCGAACCGCTCCTCCATCCGGTCGCGCCGGTACAGGTAGCGGATCCGCTCCTCGACCGAGTCATGCTCGACCTGGAAACCGCCCAGGGCGGGATAGGAAAAGCGGCAAAGACCGATCACTTGCATGAGGCAGGCCCGACGGCAGGGGTACGGGGCAGGACTATGCCTTTCCGGAGTCTCCGCCGCAACCGGGCAATGCCGCCATTTTCCGTCCTCAACCCCTTCTTTTGCCGCGCAAAAGAGCCATATTCCACCCACGGCGGGCGGGGCTGTTGACACTTGGGCCGACTCCCCCTATTACGCCCGTCATCTCGGCACCGGGGGCCGCCCTGCTGCCGATTTCAGGAATGAACTGGTCAAGGCCCGGACAATTTTGCAGTTCGCGCCCTCTGATAACCAACCGCGACGTTCACCTCGGAATGGGAACGCTCGCGGGTTTTGCGCTTGTGGACGCGCGGGCGCAGTGAATTGAAACCGCACGCAACGCGCGTGCATGTCATGTGTGTTGCGAAACGGGGAAAGAACCGGAATGCCAACGATCCAACAGCTGATCCGCAAGCCGCGGCAGCCGAAAGTCAAACGCTCGAAGTCCATGCACCTGGAGCAGTGCCCGCAGAAACGCGGCGTCTGCACTCGTGTTTACACCACCACGCCGAAGAAACCGAACTCGGCCATGCGCAAGGTCGCCAAGGTGCGCCTGACCAACGGCTACGAGGTCATCTCCTACATCCCGGGTGAAAGCCACAACCTGCAGGAACACTCGGTGGTCCTGATCCGTGGCGGCCGTGTGAAAGACCTTCCCGGCGTGCGGTACCACATCCTGCGCGGTGTTCTGGATACCCAGGGCGTCAAAGACCGCAAGCAGCGTCGTTCGAAATACGGCGCGAAGCGTCCCAAGTAAGAAGGAGAGGCCGAGATGTCCCGTCGTCACGCCGCCGAAAAACGCGAAGTCCTGCCCGACGCCAAATATGGCGACAAGGTGCTGACCAAATTCATGAACAACCTGATGATCGACGGCAAGAAGTCGGTCGCCGAACGCATCGTCTACAACGCGTTCGACCGGGTCGAGAGCAAGATCAAGCGCGCGCCCGTCGAGGTGTTCCACGAAGCCCTCGACAACATCAAGCCCTCGGTCGAGGTGCGCTCGCGCCGCGTCGGCGGTGCCACCTATCAGGTTCCGGTCGAAGTGCGCCCCGAGCGCCGCGAAGCCCTGGCCATCCGCTGGCTGATCACCGCGGCCCGCAACCGCAACGAAAACACCATGGAAGAACGCCTCGCCGGCGAGCTGTTGGACGCCGTTCAGTCCCGCGGCACGGCCGTCAAGAAGCGCGAAGACACCCACAAGATGGCCGAGGCGAACAAAGCCTTCAGCCATTACCGCTGGTAACCCAAGAGGCTCAGACCTATGGCACGCGAATATCCGCTCGAACTGTACCGAAACTTCGGTATCATGGCGCATATCGATGCAGGCAAGACCACCTGCTCGGAGCGTATCCTGTATTACACCGGCAAATCCCACAACATCGGTGAGGTGCACGATGGTGCGGCCACCATGGACTGGATGGAGCAGGAGCAGGAGCGCGGCATCACCATCACCTCGGCTGCGACCACCACTTTCTGGGAGCGCACCGAGGACGGCAAGACCGCCGATACCCCCAAGCACCGCCTGAACATTATCGACACCCCCGGCCACGTGGACTTCACCATCGAAGTCGAACGCTCGCTGGCGGTTCTCGACGGGGCCGTCTGCGTTCTCGACGCCAACGCCGGTGTCGAACCCCAGACCGAAACCGTCTGGCGTCAGGCCGACCGCTACAAGGTGCCGCGCATCGTGTTCGTCAACAAGATGGACAAGATCGGCGCCGACTTCTTCAACTGCGTCCGCATGATCGAGGACCGCACCGGCGCCCGTGCGGTTCCGGTCGCGCTGCCGATCGGCGCCGAATCCGAACTCGAAGGGCTGATCGACCTCGTCACCATGAAAGAGTGGCTGTGGAAGGGCGAAGACCTTGGCGCGACCTGGGAACAGGTCGAGGTCCGCGACAGCCTCAAGGAACTGGCCGAGGAATGGCGCGGCAAGATGGTCGAAGCGGCCGTCGAAATGGATGACGACGCCATGATGATGTACCTCGAAGGCGAAGAGCCCGACGTGCCGACCCTGCGCAGCCTGCTGCGCAAGGGCACCCTGTCGCTCAGCTTCGTCCCGGTTCTGGGTGGCTCGGCCTTCAAGAACAAGGGCGTGCAGCCGCTGCTCAACGCCGTGATCGACTATCTGCCCAGCCCGCTGGACGTGGTCGATTACATGGGCTTCAAACCCGGCGACGAGGAAGAGGTCCGCAACATCGCCCGCCGCGCCGACGACAACATGCCGTTCGCCGGCCTGGCGTTCAAGATCATGAACGACCCCTTCGTGGGCTCGCTGACCTTCACCCGGATCTATTCCGGCGTGATGCGCAAGGGCGACCAGATCCTGAACTCGACCAAGGGCAAGAAAGAGCGCATCGGCCGCATGATGATGATGCACTCGAACAACCGCGAGGAAATCGAGGAAGCCTTCGCCGGCGACATCATCGCGCTGGCCGGTCTCAAGGACACCACCACCGGCGACACGCTCTGCGACGCCAAGGATCCGGTGGTTCTGGAAACCATGACCTTCCCCGAGCCGGTGATCGAGATCGCGGTCGAACCCAAGACCAAGGGCGACCAGGAAAAGATGTCCCAGGGTCTGGCCCGTCTGGCCGCCGAAGACCCGTCCTTCCGCGTGGAAACCGACATGGAATCGGGTCAGACCATCATGAAGGGCATGGGCGAATTGCACCTGGACATCCTGGTGGACCGCCTCAAGCGCGAGTTCAAGGTCGAGGCCAATATCGGTGCGCCGCAGGTGGCCTATCGTGAAACCATCTCGATGCCGATCGAACACACCTACACCCACAAGAAACAGTCGGGC
>NZ_JBXWRY010000064.1:0-16629 GCF_059613135.1 Ruegeria sp. BHSB196 | reverse complement strand
ACCGGGCGGATCACGCTCAACTACGTCGATCCGGATTTCCGCGGGCAAGGCGCAAGCACCGCCCTGCTGGCCCATCTCGAATCCCGCCTGTCCGCCCGCGGCGCGACCGAGGCGCGCATCACCAGCACCGTAACCGCCCATCGGTTCTATCTGTCACGCGGGTGGAGCGACGCGGGCAAGCCGCGTTCCGGGCGCTGGATCGTCGGGTATCCGATGCGCAAATCGCTGCACCCCTGATCTAAGCCCTTGAGGCATGGTCCTCCCCCGGATATTCCCGGCGGGACTGCCGGAGACACCATCATGCCCGTTTTCCTCGATACCTCTTCGCCCGATTTCGAAGCCGCGTTTTCTGAACTGCTGGCGGCCAAGCGCGAGGACAGCCCGGACGTGGATGCCGTCGTCGCCGCGATCATCGACGACGTGCGCGCCCGCGGCGATGCGGCGGTCATCGAATTGACCGCGAAATTCGACCGGCTGGACCTGACGCCCGCGACCCTGGCGTTTTCCTCGGCCGAAATCGATGCCGCCATCGCCACCGTCCCGGCGGCGGACCGCGAGGCGCTTGATCTCGCCGCGGCCCGCATCCGGGCCTATCACGAACGGCAGATGCCGCGCGACGAGGACTGGACCGACGACACCGGCGCGATGCTGGGCTGGCGCTGGTCCCCGGTGTCGGCGGCGGGGCTTTACGTGCCCGGCGGGCTGGCCTCCTACCCGTCCTCGGTCCTGATGAACGCCATTCCCGCCAAGGTCGCAGGCGTCGGGCGGCTCGCCATCACGGTGCCGACCCCGGATGGCGCCATCAACCCGCTGGTTCTGCTGGCCGCCCGCCTGTCCGGCGTCGATGAAATCTACCGGATCGGCGGCGCGCAGGCGATCGCGGCGCTGGCCCATGGCACCGAAACCATCGCGCCGGTGGACAAGATCACCGGCCCCGGCAACGCCTATGTGGCGGCGGCCAAGCGGCGGGTGTTCGGCAAGGTCGGCATCGACATGATCGCCGGCCCCTCCGAAATCCTGGTGATCGCGGACAAGGACAACGACCCCGACTGGATCGCGCTCGACCTGCTCAGCCAGGCCGAGCATGACGAAAGCGCCCAGTCGATCCTGATCACCGATGACGCCGCGTTCGGCCGCGCGGTGGCGCAGGCGGTCGCGACCCGTCTGGAAACGCTCGAACGCCGCGCCATCGCGGGCGCCAGCTGGCGTGACCACGGCGCGATCATCCTGGCCCGCGATCTGGGCGAAGCGGCGGCGCTGTCCAACCGGATCGCCCCGGAACACCTGGAACTCTGCGTCGCCGATCCCGAAGGGTTGAGCCGCAGGACAGTCCACGCCGGTGCGATCTTTCTGGGCCCCTACACGCCCGAAGCCATCGGCGACTATGTGGGCGGGCCGAACCACGTCCTGCCCACCGCCCGCTCGGCGCGGTTTTCCTCGGGCCTGTCGGTCATGGACTTCCTCAAACGCACCACCCTCAGCCGCATGACCCCCGACGCCCTGCACCGGATCGGCCCGGCCGCCGAGCGTCTGGCGAAATCGGAAAGCCTTGAGGCGCATGGGCTTTCGGTCCGCGCCCGGCTCGACCGGCTGAACGGCTGAACGGCTGAACGCGGTTCGCGCGCACGTCCGGCCGCGCCGATCGCCGCGCAGATTCCCCGCGTTGCCCAACCCGGACAGGTGGTGTAGGTCTGACCCGATCCGAACCTTACAGAGTTGGCCGACGTCATGAGCCGCATCACTCATATCGAACTGGATGACCGCAACCTGCCCCCGCCGACCCCGGAGATCGAGCAGGAGCGCAAGGTCGCCATCTTCGATCTGCTCGAGGAAAATTCGTTCAACCTGCCCAAGCGGGATGACCGCGTAGTGCCCGACGGCCCCTACCGCGTCCAGCTTTCGATCCGGGACAAGCGGCTGGTCTTCGATGTCGAGACCGAGGACAACCAGAAGGCGGCCGAATTCCACCTGTCGCTCGGCCCCTTCCGGCAGGTGGTCAAGGACTATTTCCAGATCTGCGAAAGCTATTTCAACGCCGTCAAGACCATGCCGCCCAGCCAGATCGAAACCATCGACATGGCCCGCCGCGGCATCCACAACGAAGGAAGCCGGGTTCTGCAGGAGCGCCTGGAAGGCAAGGCCGAGGTTGACGGCGACACCGCCCGCCGCCTCTTTACCCTGATCTGCGTTCTGCATTTCGGAGGCTGACGCGTGACGCCTCTGCCGCAGTCGGTTCTGTTCTGCTGCGACCACAACGCGGTGCGTTCGCCGATGGCCGAGGGGATCATGAAAAAGTTCTACGGCACCGGCACCTATGTGCAATCCGCCGGTGTCCGCAACGACATGGAGATCGACGGGTTCTGCATCGCGGTCTGCAAGGAAATCGACGTGGAACTGTCGCGCCACCGCTCGCGCTCCTTCGACGAGATGGAGCAATGGGGCGACGATCTCAGCTCCTTCGACCTGGTCGTGGCGCTGTCCCCCGCCAGCCAGCGGCGGGCGCTGGAACTCACCCGGTTTTTTCACCTCGATGTCGATTATTGGCCAATAATGGACCCTACCGGGCTCGGCGAGACGCGGGACGAGAAGCTAACACATTACCGACAAACCCGCGATCAGATCATCCAGCACCTCAAGGACCGCTGGGGAGAGCCTCTGGAGACACCATGAACGAAACCGTCCAACGCTATTTCGACGCCTTCAACGCCGGCGATGCCGATGCCATGCTGGCCTGCCTGTCCGATGACGTGGCCCATCACGTGAACGAAGGCCAGGTCCGCGTGGGCAAAGAGAAATTCGCCGAATTCTGCGCCCACATGAACCGCTGCTACCGCGAGACGCTGACCGACATGGTGATCTTTGCCACCCCGGACGGCACCCGTGCGGCGGCGGAATTCATCGTGAACGGCACCTATCTGGAAACCGATGCGGGCCTGCCCGAGGCGCGCGGCCAAACCTACCGCCTGCCGGCGGGATCGTTCTTTGACCTCAGGGATGGGCAGATCGCCCGCGTGACCACCTATTACAACCTTGCCGACTGGGTGCGGCAGGTCTCCGATGGCTGAGGTGTCGGATGTCCGGGCGCTGACCGGCGCCGACCTGGAAACCGCGCTCGACGATGTCGCCCGTCTGCGGATCGCGGTGTTCCGCGACTGGCCCTATCTCTATGACGGCGATCTCGACTACGAACGGACCTACCTGCAGGCCTATCGCGACAGCGACCGCGCCATCGTCGTCGGCGCCTTCGACGGCGGCCGGCTGGTGGGAGCCTCGACGGGCATGCCGCTGGCCGATCACGCCGACGATTTCGGCGCCGCGTTCGAAGGCACCGGGCTGGACCTGAACGACATCTTCTACTGCGCCGAGTCGGTGCTGCTGCCCGCCTATCGCGGCCAGGGCATCGGCCACCGGTTCTTTGACCTGCGCGAGGCGCATGCGCGTGCCCTGGGCTACCCCAAAGTCGCCTTCTGCGGCGTCCAGCGCCCCGCCGGCCATCCCCTGCGGCCCGCCTCCTACCGCCCGCTCGACGCCTTCTGGCGCGCCCGCGGCTACGAACCCCTGCCCGGCGTCATCGCGCGGTTTTCCTGGAAGGATCTGGGCGACGAGGACGAAACCTCAAAGCCGTTGCAGTTCTGGATCCGGGATCTGTAGTCGACAATGGACCGTTGTACAAAAAGAACGCGACCATTTCAAAACTTAGCAAAGCGAGTTTTTCCATAACGTATTTCAAAAGAATGGCGGAGGTATTTCCAAGGATACTTCATTGCCCGGTCGCGCTCCCCTTTTAGCCTACGCACGTCTTTGGCCAAATTATCGGCACGATAAGATTCCCGAGCAAGTTTCGAGAGCAAAGTAACCTCGTAATTGTCGATCGGAACATACGGATCTCGGGACGTTCGGAATACGGCTGGGTATGGGTCTTCAAAAAATCGACCATTCACACCGGGTACAGTCGACAAGAACGCATCGAAAAAATCAAACCTTTTGGTGATCTCCTCGATCTCACTATCAGTCAACGTTTCTATTACTTTCCGATTGTCGCCAGCCCGTGTTTGTTGGGCAATCTTGTCAACCAAATGGTGGTTAAAAAGCTCTGCTGTTCGAGGCTCATCTAGCGCCCTCCAGGTCATGTACGAAACATCGTAATACTTTCTCGTCCGACTTTCATTCGCTAGACCAATTTCTTTGAAATCATGATTTTTTCTCACAACTTCAGCATCCATGTCAACGCAATCCAGAAAATCGTTTAAAAGATCGTTGTTTTTTAATGAAGATTTTTCGTACGATCGGAAGACGAACTTGACCCCGTTTCGGTTTTCGAATGCCTCCACAATTTCGCGAAGTATTACTTCATACCTTGTTGCAAACTCCGAAATCCCTTCGTCCAGCGAAAATACTCGCCCCCCACTGAAGTCGGAAATAAACGCATTGTATGGCTCAGCATTTTCGGCGGCCCAAGAAGCAACAAGTTCTGCTGGCTTTCTGATGTAGATAATCACTGTGAGGTCAAATCCAGCAAACGCGGGACTTTTGATTGCCGGAAGAAGGTCACCCAAAATACCTTCTTCGGAAATTACGACGACTGGACAATCTGACTGAAGGAAATAGTCTCTAGCCTGTTGAACATACTTAGTATCAAACAAAAAATTGGCGTTCGCGAACCGACGCTGGTGACGAAACGGTTCGGACGCACATGGATAATCCAGCCCCATGCCTCTAAATGCATCGGCATTTTCATAAAGTGTTTGCTGTAAGTATGTTGAACCTGTTTTGATAGTTCCAGCGTGTAGTATTATTCGCGAGTTCTGCGCCAAAACTTGATGCCTATATTCGACTTGGCAGCTATGTGCCCTCCGATAATCTACTATAGCCGATGTATCGCGTGCGCAAGACCGAATGTCACGAGCCGGTATCAATCGTGGAGTTTGCAGGTTGTCATTTGTGGAGTTTGCAGGTTATCGTGGTATAGAGTATCACGACATTTGCACATGTGGGCTCGTATTTCTTGCTTCCAATTCTCGCGGCATATGATGATTGATCGTCATAGGACTCAAACCGGAAATTCATTGCCAGTACGTCTTCCGATCCTCACCTTCTGGCGCGCCCGCGGCTACCAACCCCTGCCCGGCGTCATCGCGCAGTTTTCCTGGAAGGATCTGGGTGACGACTACGAAACCCCAAAGCCGTTGCAGTTCTGGATCCGGGATCTGTGAGTCCGAATTGGTCCGCAGGGCGAACAGAAGCGGACGTTTGTGGAACAGGAGAATGCTGTTAGCCTGATGCCAATGCAGCGTTTTTCGCAACACGCAAGCCTGTGCAAGTTTCTTGTCGTGGAGGGCAGCAAATGAAAAGGCTATTCCCATCGCTTTCCGAGGACGCGACGCTCGGCAGTGTCTTTCAGCTGTTTCCGGAAAAGCTGGCTCCCTGGTGCGAATATGAAAGCCTTGTGATGCGGGGAGAGAGCGAACTTTCCGCCTCCGAGCGCGAGCTGATTGCCGCCTACGTTTCCGGATTGAATGCCTGCTCTTACTGCTACGATGCCCATACTGTCTTTGCCCGCGCCTACGGCATTGATCCAATGGTGATCGAAGCGCTGATCGAAGACCCAATCTCGGCCCCGGTTGACCACCGGATGAAGCCTGTCCTCGCCTATGTTGCAAAACTCACTCTCTCACCTGCCCGAATGACGGAAGAAGACGCACAAGCGGTCTATGAGGCCGGATGGTCGGAAAGCGCGTTGTTCGACGCCATACAGGTATGCGGAGTGTTCAATTTGGTGAACCGCATTATCGAGGGCACGGGTATTGGGAAGATTGCGCGTGACCCTGGACCGCTCGATGAGCAAACGCGTGCGAAGTTCACCAGCAATTCGTTTTACACCGATTTCGGCAGAGCCAATGGTCTTGATGTATGAATAGGGCTCAAATCGGAAATTCCTTGCGCCCGCTCGGCGCCTTCTGACCCGCCCGCGGCTACCAACCCCTGCCCGGCGTCAAAGCGCCGTTTTCCTGGAAGGATCTGGGCCTGGACGACGAAACCCCAAAGCCGTTGCAGGTCTGGATCCGGGATCTGTGGTCCGACTTGGACTGCTGGGCGGACAACGCTGCCTTGCTGCAAGAAACGCGATGGCCGGGTTCAATGTTTTGTCAAATCGTCCGTTTCGCTTAACGTAAGAAGTTCGTTGAGGTGTTACTTGATCTTATTGGGAGACCCAGATGCTGTTCATGGTCCACGTGAATGTCACTCCGGAAAACCGGAATGCCAACTACCAGCGATTGAAAGAAAAGGCAGGCGCCGTTGACGTCCCCGGGACCAGGATTCTTGGAATCTGGTTTGCCGTCAGCCAACTGGAAGGCTGGACGATAGTCGAAGCCGACAGCGCGGCCGCACTCGGAAAACTCTTGCACGATTGGACCGATCTGAACGTGAACACTGTAGTTCCAGTTCTATCACTCGAGGAATTCACGGAAGAGTTTGAGGGCGACTGATTTCTCTGTTGCCAATCCTTGGTGGCATGCACGTATTCCGTCGGCTTGTTGCGGGTTTTAAGCGCCTTGCCGGTTCGACCCGGTGACGAGTGCTGAAGTCGGGCTTGCAAGGCATCTTGGCGTTCTCGGTGGGTGTCTGTCGAAATGTGTGCCTCGGAATCCAACCGGACGTTCCTTGCCAATACACCGCCCACCCATCGCCGGCCCGATCAACAGCGACCGTGCTTTCCTCGGCACGAAACTGATCGGGCTGTACAGTCGGCCGATTTTCCTTCTACTGTCGCGCGACAGTCTCTCGGGGAGCCACGATGAAACTCGCCACCGCCGCCTATCCGCTCGACTGGCTCGACAGTTGGGCGCAATACGAGGACAAGCTGCACCGCTGGGTCTCCGAGGCCGCCGGGACCGGCGCCGAACTGCTGGTGTTCCCCGAATACGGCGCGATGGAGCTTTCGACCCTCGACGGCGCCGACGCGGCCGGCGATCTGGAACGCTCGATCCATGCCGTGTCCGACCGGATGGAGGATGCCGCCCGCCTTCATCAAAGACTTGCGCAGGAGTTCGGGGTTCACATCCTCGGCGCCTCGGCCCCGGTGGCCGCCGGCCAGGGTCGCCCGGTGAACCGGGCCGAACTCTACGCCCCCGCCGGCGCCCGCGACCATCAGGACAAGCAGATCATGACCCGGTTCGAACGCGAACACTGGGACATCGCACCGGGCGGGCCGCTGAAACTCTTCGACACCGCCCTGGGCAAGATCGGCGTGCTGATCTGCTATGACAGCGAGTTTCCCCTGCTGGGCCGGGCGCTGCGCGAGGCCGATCTGATCCTCGTCCCCTCCTGCACCGAGGCGCTGTCGGGCTACTGGCGCGTCCGCGTCGGCGCGATGGCGCGGGCGCTGGAGAACCAATGCGTCACCGTCATGGCCTCGCTGGTCGGCAGCAACGACTGGTCCGAAGCGGTGGACATGAACACCGGCGCCGGCGGCGTGTTCGGGCCGCCCGACGTGGGCTTTCCCGAAACCGGCGTTCTGGCCGAGGGCGCGCTGAACCGCCCCGGCTGGACCTATGCCGAGATCGACCCCGCCGCCATCGCCAACGTCCGCGCCGACGGGCGGGTGCTGAACCGGGCGCATTGGGCCGAACAGGAACCCCGCGCCCAATCCGTCACAATGTCTTGCCTTCAGGCGATTCGACCCTTGAATTAAGGGCGAAATAGGCCCATTTAAGCGCACGTCCCGCGGATCGTGCGGGTTAAATGCAATGATGGAGACAACATGGCCAAGGAAGATACGCTCGAATTTCCCGGTGTCGTGAAGGAACTCCTGCCAAATGCGACGTTTCGGGTCGAGCTGGAAAACGGCCATGAAATCATCGCACATACGGCAGGCAAGATGCGCAAGAACCGCATCCGCGTTCTGGCCGGCGACCGCGTTCAGGTCGAGATGACCCCCTACGATCTGACCAAGGGTCGGATCAACTACCGCTTCAAGTAACGCCCGCCTCATGGCGTTCATCCTCGGATCGGGCAGTCCGCGGCGGCTGGACCTGCTGGCGCAGCTTGGCGTGCGGCCCGACGCGATCGCCCCTCCGGAAATCGACGAAACCCCCCGCAAGGGCGAACTCCCCCGTCCCTATTGCGCCCGAATCGCGCGCGATAAGGTGATGGCGGTTCCGGCGTCCGAAGACGACATCGTGCTCTGCGCCGACACCACGGTTGCGCTCGGCCGCCGCATACTCGGCAAACCCGCCGATGCCGGCGAGGCCGCGGAGTTCCTCTTCGCGCTCTCGGGCCGCCGCCATCGGGTGATCACCGCCGTGGCCCTGCGCCGCGGCAGCCGCGTCTGGGCGCGCGAGGTGGTCAGCCAGGTCAAGGTCAAGCGCCTGTCGGATGCCGAGGTCAACGCCTATCTCGCCACCGGCGACTGGCAGGGCAAGGCCGGCGCCTATGCCATCCAGGGCCCCGCCGGCGCGTTCATCCCGTGGATCAGCGGCTCGTTCACCGGCATCGTCGGCCTGCCGCTGGCCGAAACCGCCGCGCTCCTGCAGGCCGCGGGCTATCCCCTGTACCGCGAGGCCTCATGAAGGGCCGCACCATCGTTCTGGATCATGTCGCAGGCCGCGAAGCCGCCGCCCTGATGGTCGATGGCAGGCTGGACGATTTCCTGATCGCCGGCGATGCGCCGCCGCCCGGAACCATCTACCGCGCCCGCGCCGACCGGCCGGTCAAGGGCCAGGGCGGCATGTTCCTGACCACGCCGGACGGGCCGGCTTTCCTGCGCCAGATCAAGGGCCTCGCCCCCGGCACCCTGTTGCTGGTGCAGGTGAGCGGCTATGCCGAGCCCGGCAAGGCCATCCCGGTGACGGCCCGGTTGCTGTTCAAGAGCCGCCATGCCATCGTCACCCCGGACGCGCCCGGCCTCAACGTCTCGCGCGGCATCCGCGACGACGCCGAACGCGACCGCCTGCTGGCCATCGCGCATGACGCGATGCATGGGCTCGGCCATGGACTGATCCTGCGCACCTCCTGCGCGGGCGCGGCGGCCGACGACATCGCCGACGACATCGCCGCCATGGCAAACCTGGCCGGGCAGGTGCTGGCCGACACCGGTACCCAGCCCGAAAAGCTGGTCGAGGGCGACGGCCCCCACACGCTCGCCTGGCGCGAATGGACGGACCCGGCCGAGATCGTGACCGCCCCCGGCGGGTTCGAGACCCATGGCGTGCACGAGGCGCTGGAGGCGGCGCGCGGCATCTCCGAACCCCTGCCCGGCGGCGCGCATATGTATGTCCAGCCCACCCGCGCGCTGATCGCGGTGGACGTGAACACCGGCGGCGACACGTCGCTGGCCGCGGGGCAAAAGGCCAACCTGGCCTGCGCCAGGGCGCTGCCGCGGGCGCTGCGCGTGCGCGGACTCGGCGGGCAGATCACGCTCGACCTGGCGCCGATGGCCAAGAAGGACCGGCGCGGCTTCGAATCCGCGCTCCGCGCCGCCTTCCGCTCGGACAGCGAGGAAACCACCCTTGTCGGATGGACGCCCCTGGGCCATTTTGAACTGCAACGCAAACGCGGCCGTGTGCCGCTGGCGGAGGCGCTGAAATGACCTGCCCGATCTGCGGCGAAACCACCGTCCATCAATACCGCCCGTTCTGTTCGCGACGCTGCGCCGACCTGGACCTCGCCCGGTGGCTGAACGGCTCCTACGCCGTCCCGTCCGAACGCGAGGACGACCCCGAAGACCCCTCCGACACCGGGCAAACGGCGGCCGGGCGCTGGCACTGAAAAAATGTCAAAAAGCCTCTGGACACGCCCTGTTGCAGGCCCTAGAACGCCTCCACCCAACGGCAAGCGCCGTTCCCCAGCCCGGGTAGCTCAGGGGTAGAGCAGTGGACTGAAAATCCTCGTGTCGGTGGTTCGATTCCGCCCCCGGGCACCATTTCCACCCATCACGCATCGCGCACCGAATCCCTCCAACACACCACCCAATCCCCAGCGTGTGAGGCGAGTTTATTGGCTTTCGGCCGGGAATTGTCCCATGCTGGCAGCTGACCGTCCTGTCCGACACGGAGCCTCGCCATGCCCCGCCCGATCCCGCCAACCGCCCTGGCCGCTGCGGCGGCGGTTGTCGCCTGCCTTTCCGCATCGCCTGCTGCCGCGCATGATGTCAGATCCGGCTTTTCGGGCTTCATCGCATTCGGTACCATCCCCCTCGGCCTGCACGACCGGAGCCGCCATCGGGTGCACAGGTACCATGTCGAGCCGCCTCGGCACCTTGCCGCGCCGGGCCCGAAAGCCGCGCAGATCGACCGGGGACACAGGGACGACCGGCCGCGCCGCTACAACAAGCCGACGCGCCGCATCTACGGCCATGTGCCCTACGGCGCGCCGCTCCGGCCCAGCGCCCCGGCCCGAAAGTACCGCTATTACGGTTTCTGATCCGCCGTCGCGGCCGCGCAAGTGGAGAATTCGGGGGGAGATGCGAGGGGCCGGCCCGAGGGGGTCATAGCCAGCCCCTCTCTGGGGGTGTTCTGACGGGCGGTATCGCCCAGGGTTGATCTGACATTAACCCAAGACCGCGGGCCGCGAAATTGGGGGTTTCCCGTAGATCCGCGCAACCCTCTGCAAACAGAGCGAAAAATTTGTTTTTGGCAGGCCGGGTTAACCCCAAAGCCCACCTGACAGCGCATCCTCCGGCGCCGGCGGGTCAGGCCCAGCCGCCGCGCCGCCGGATCTGGGTCGAACTCACGTGCACCATCGGCACGTTGACAAAGCACCAGGCCGGCGCCGCCGCCCGCCCCAGCAGATGCCGCGCCTGCCCGTCGATCCGGTAGCCGGCATAGACCCGCGCCGCCGGCGACATCCGCGCCGAGATCCGGTCGCCGGGCCGGGCCACCACGCCGACCGGCACGCTGTCCATGATCAGGCGCCAGTTCTTCCACAGGTGAAACTGGGCCAGGTTGTCCGCCCCCATCAGCCAGACGAAGCGGACACCGGGATAGAGCGCCCGCAGCGCCGCCAGCGTGTCCGCGGTCGCCCGCGTGCCGAGCCGCGCCTCGACATCGGTGATCTCGACCCGCGGATGGCGCATCACCTCCCGTGCCGCCTGCAGGCGCTGCTCCAGCGGCGCGGGTCCGCGTTTCTTCAGCGGATTGCCCGGCGACACCAGCCACCAGACCCGGTCCAGCCCGAACGCCTTCATCGCCTCCAGCGTCACATGCACATGACCCTCATGCGGCGGATCGAAGGATCCGCCCAGCAGGCCCACGACCTGACCGGGCCGGGCAAAGGGGATGGCATGCCGCAACATCTCCTGCTGATGTTCAGAGATGGCCGCGCTTGTCAATCGGCTGGCCGCAGCGCCCCGGTTGCCGCCCCGCAGATTCACGGCCGCGCCAGCTTGCCCACGCCCGCCGGCTTCGTTATCACACCGGCCAACCCGAATTCCCCTTCCCAGAGGACGCGACATGGCCGCCTATCAATATGTCTACCACATGCAGGGTGTCTCCAAGACCTATCCCGGTGGCAAGAAGTGCTTTGAAAACATCCACCTGAGCTTCCTTCCCGGCGTCAAGATCGGCGTCGTCGGCGTCAACGGCGCCGGTAAATCGACCCTGATGCGGATCATGGCCGGACTCGACAAGGATTACACCGGCGAGGCCTGGGCCGCCGAGGGTGCCAAGGTCGGCTACCTGCCGCAGGAACCGCAGCTCGACCCCGCCCTCACCGTCCGCGAGAACGTCATGCTGGGGGTGGCCGGGAAAAAGGCCATCCTCGACCGCTACAACGAGCTGGCCATGAACTACTCGGACGAGACCGCCGAGGAAATGGCCAGGCTGCAGGACGAGATCGACAGCCAGAACCTCTGGGATCTCGACAGCCAGATCGACGTCAGCATGGAGGCGCTGCGCTGCCCCCCCGACGACGCCGACGTCAACACCCTCTCGGGCGGCGAGAAACGCCGCGTCGCGCTGTGCAAGCTGCTGCTCGAAGCGCCCGACATGCTTCTTCTGGACGAACCGACCAACCATCTGGACGCCGAGACCATCGCCTGGCTGCAACAGCACCTGATCGACTACAAGGGCACCATCCTGATCGTCACCCACGACCGCTATTTCCTGGACGACATCACCGGCTGGATCCTGGAACTCGACCGCGGCCGCGGCATCCCCTACGAGGGCAACTATTCCTCGTGGCTGGAACAAAAGGCCAAGCGGCTGGAACAGGAAGCGCGCGAGGACAAGTCCAAGCAGAAAACCCTGCAGCGCGAACTGGAATGGATGCGCCAGGGCCAAAAGGCCCGCCAGGCCAAGCAGAAGGCCCGGATCAACGCCTACAACGAACTGGCCCAGCAATCCGAGCGCGAAAAGATCACCCGCGCCCAGATCGTCATCCCCAACGGCCCGCGCCTGGGCAGCAAGGTGATCGAGGTCAACGGGCTCGCCAAGCACATGGGCGACAAGCAGCTGATCGAGAACCTGTCGTTTTCGCTGCCCCCCGGCGGCATCGTCGGCGTGATCGGCCCCAACGGCGCCGGCAAATCGACCCTGTTCAAGATGCTGACCGGCCAGGAAAAACCCGACGCCGGCAGCATCGAATACGGCGACACGGTGAAACTGTCCTATGTCGATCAGTCCCGTGACGACCTCAAGGACAACGACACCGTGTGGGAGGCGATCACCGGCGGCGCCGAAATCATCCAGCTGGGCGACGCGCAGGTCAATTCGCGCGCCTATTGCTCGTCCTTCAACTTCAAGGGCGGCGACCAGCAGAAGAAGGTCTCGCTGCTCTCGGGCGGCGAACGCAACCGCGTCCACATGGCGCGGCTGCTGAAAGAGGGCGGCAACGTCATCCTGCTGGACGAACCGACCAACGATCTGGACGTGGAAACCCTCCGCGCGCTCGAAGACGCGCTGGTGGATTTCGCCGGCTGCGCCGTGGTCATCTCACACGACCGCTTCTTCCTCGACCGGATCTGCACCCACATCCTGGCCTTCGAGGGCGACGCGCATGTGGAGTGGTTCGAGGGCAACTTCGAGGACTACGAAGAGGACAAGAAGCGGCGGCTGGGACCGGACGCTCTGGAGCCCAAGCGGTTGAAGTACAAGAAGTTTGTGCGGTGACGGACTGGATCACACTTGTAGGGGCCTTGGGCCTCGGCTCACTGATCACGGTAACCATTCAATGGTTCCTAGCGCGATCAGATAGTCGCCGGTCGCTTAGGTTTCAGGAACGTAAAGACGCATATGTCGGGCTTTGGCAAGCGATGCACCGCTCCGAAATCGAAGGAACTGAAGAGGCCGCTCTGCATGTTGGTCATTGGGTAGCCCGTTGCGAATTGGTAGCTCCGCCAAAAGTTCGAAACGCCGTCAATTCTCTTATTTTAACCGAGCCGGGAACAGATGAGCGCAAAGCTGCGATGCGCCAAGTTTTGAGTGCTATGCGCTCTGATCTGGGAATTTCTGAATAAACAGCCGCAGAAAGCGTAGGATGGGGTTCCACCCCATCACTCCAAAATTCCAAAACCACACCACCTTAAATGATGGGTAAAATCACCCATCCTACGGCTTTCCGATCGCTCATTCCATTGGGATATTCACTGTCAAAAATTGTAGGCCGGGCTTCAGCCCGGCAACTCCGGCAACACCGCCCCCAAAAAATATCCGACCGGACCCCTCCATGAATGCCGGGCTGAAGCCCGGCCTACGCGCCTGCGGCAGATTTCGATCTCACAACCACAAAGCAACCCCACCGTCGCGAACGATGGGGTGAAACCCCGTCCTACGGCTCTCCAAACATCCCATCCATCGGCAAGCCACTCCACTCCGGATCGACCCGACCCGCGCGCATGTCGCGATGGATCGACGAGTATGGCCAATCGGTTGGACGCTCCACCAACCCGTGCTTGACCGGGGCGCCGCCCGTTCGCGTCTCGAAACGTCCACTGGACGTTTCGCCACCTGCGGTGGACCGACGCTCACCCCAACAATACCGGATATGCGCGTCGTAATCGGCCCGGTTGCGGATGTGATGCTCCCAGAACCGCCGCTGCCAAACCGCCGCCTCGCGCTTTTTTGGCCGTAGGCCGGGCTTTAGCCCGGCATATCTCCCGGACGTAACAACCGGCAGCTCCTGTGGCACATGGGCCGGGCTGAAGCCCGGCCTACGGTTCGCCTGTTTCAAACTCATGGTGAAGCGCGCCTTGATCGCGCCCCAACGGGTCGAATAATCCGCATCCCCCTCGGGCAACGTCCAGACCGTATGCAGATGGTCCGGCAAGACGACCCAGGCAGCGATTGCAAAGGGCCTTTCCGCCCGCGTGACCTGAACTGCTTCGCGCAATCGGGCAATCTCGTCGACAAGCAGCGAACCGCCCCGCACCGCCAGGTTGACCGTGAAGAACACGGTCGCTCCGGAAACTCGAGGACGCAGATAGACCGACATGCCGGTACTTTGCGACACCTCATGCTAATGTTCGGTAAACTTCCGATCGAGTGCTCCACCGGACGTGACAACAGGTCTTGCGACTAGTCGGCTAGCCCCTGAACCCGTACTCGGTCACGAAGAACCGCGTCGGAATCCCCTCGAACAGATGCCGCAGCTCTTCGATATCCTCGGCCGGCCCGTGCACTTCCGCCCCGGTGATCTCGACCAGTTGCCTGGTGCTCTGAAAGATGTGGCTGCCCAATTCCAGATGCTTCATCACCGCATCGGCATCCCGATAGTCCTCGCGCGACACCGCCGTGCCATCCGCGCCGAAACTGTAGGCCGAGGCCAGATGCCCCGGCTCCTTCTCGCGCAGCAGCACCATCGCTTCGCAGTTCTCGCGAAACGCATCCGCATGCACGAGCGGAACCGAGAAATGGCCGACCAGGGTGATGATAGGGGGGACCGACATGACACATCCTCAAATCTGAATTCCATAGGCAGGACCACCTTAACCGATCCGCCCCCGGCGCGCGCCCCCAAAACCCGCGCGCCGGCGGATGGGGTGCCGCCGGTCCGCCCGCGCCCCGGTCCCCTCTCCGACGGAGCGCCCGATTGCCATCCCTTCCGCGCGGCGCCCCGGGGCCAGCAGGGCGTACAAACCGGACATTCCGCCCCCGGGAACGTGTACAAAACGGCACATGGCCCTTGTCAGGCGGCCTTTCGGGTGCCATATCCTTTGGCGCTACCGTTTTTCTATTTCGACCACTGTCTCCGTTCTCGGCGCTCAGTCTATCGATACAGACAACGACGCCGGGCTGCCGCATTCCCGCGGGCAGCAACAAGACAAGGAGACAAGGAATGCCCTCAGGCACCGTAAAATGGTTCAACACCACCAAAGGCTATGGCTTCATCGCGCCCGAAGATGGCGGCAAGGACGTGTTCGTGCACATCTCGTCCGTCGAACGCTCCGGCCTCACCGGCTTGGCCGACAATCAGAAAGTCACCTACGAGCTGCGCTCGGGCCGTGACGGCCGCGAAAGCGCGGACAACATCGAACTGGTGTAACCGGTTGAAAGGGTGAGATAAATTCTCACCCTTTCTTTTCCTGTCCATTGCAAGACCGCCGGAAACCGGCCTCGGCCGGGCACATGACCTGTGCCCTGACGACCGCAGCGGCGGCATCAATTTCGCGTTATTCCCCGCGGGCGGATTGACCCGCGACGACCTCCTGCCGACACTGGACCCATTGATTTTGTTGTTGGAAAGGGGATGTCATGATTTCGCGCCGTTCGTTTCTGGCCGCCACCGCGGCCGCCGGCGTCCTGCCGCAGGCCGCTGTGGCCAACAAGGCGGTGGAATTCGATCCGACGCCGCAATACGTCCGGATCAAGAAACAGTTCCAGCCCGGTCAGCTGCTGATCGTGCCGCGGTCGTTCTATCTCTACTTCGTTACCGAACCGCGCAAGGCCATCCGCTATGGCTGCGGTGTCGGCAAGGCGGGGCTGGAATTCACCGGCACCGCGACCATCGATGTCAAGAAAGAGTGGCCCACCTGGCGTCCGACGCAGGAGATGATCGAGCGCGAGCCGGTCACATACGCCAAATTCGTCGACAACGACTATGTCCAGCCGGGCGGCATGGACAACCCGCTGGGCGCGCGGGCTCTGTATCTGTTCCAGAACGGGCGTGACACGTTCTTCCGCATCCACGGAACCAATCAGCCCAAGACCATCGGCCATGCCGTATCCAACGGCTGCATCCGCATGTTGAACGAACACGTCATCGACCTTTATGGGCGGGTGCCGCTGGGCACGGTCGTCACGGTGGTGTGACCGCCGTCCGGCGGGCTTGAGAAAGGCAGAAACCATGATCCGGGCCCTGGCGTCAGCACTTGTCTTCCTGCCGGGTCTCGCGCTGGCCGCGTCCAGCCACGAACCGCCGCGGGCCGAGGTGGCTATGGTCAAGACGCGCTTCGTTCCGCTCCAGCATCTGTCTTTCGCGGCCGGGTTCGAATATTGCGGCTATGTCGGCACGACGAAAACCGGAGCGCTCGCCTTTACCGTGATGGCGCGCGGGGACGAAAACGGGTGCACACCGGCCATTCCCCCGAGAGGGTTCACGCCGATTGCCTCAATGCACACCCATGGCGCCTATGACCCCCACACGCCGGCCGAGTTCCCGACCGTTCTGGACATGGAGGCGGACCGGGACGAAGGC
>NZ_JBXWRY010000063.1:0-16646 GCF_059613135.1 Ruegeria sp. BHSB196 | reverse complement strand
CCTTGTTGGTCATGGGGCGCAGACAGGAATGGAGGGATTACATGATCCACAAGAATTGGGCAGAATTGATCAAACCGACCCAGCTTGACGGCAAGCCGGGCAACGATCCCGCACGCCAGGCGACCCTGGTCGCCGAACCGCTGGAGCGCGGCTTTGGTCTGACCCTGGGCAACGCGCTGCGCCGCGTGCTGATGAGCTCGCTGCAGGGCGCAGCCATCACCAGCGTCCAGATCGACAACGTGCTGCATGAATTCTCGTCGGTCGCAGGCGTCCGCGAGGACGTCACCGACATCATCCTGAACCTCAAGGGCGTGTCGCTGCGCATGGAGGTCGAAGGCCCCAAGCGCCTGTCGATCAACGCCAAGGGTCCGGCCGTCGTCACCGCCGGCGACATCAGCGAAAGCGCCGGCATCGAGATCCTGAACCGCGATCACGTCATCTGCCACCTGGACGACGGCGCCGACCTGTTCATGGAGCTGACCGTCAACACCGGCAAGGGCTATGTCTCGGCCGAAAAGAACAAGCCCGAGGACGCGCCCATCGGCCTGATCCCGATCGACGCGATCTATTCGCCGGTCAAGAAGGTCGCCTATGACGTGCAGCCCACCCGCGAGGGCCAGGTTCTGGACTATGACAAGCTGACCATGAAGATCGAAACCGACGGCTCGATCACCCCCGAGGACGCGCTGGCCTTCGCGGCCCGCATCCTGCAGGATCAGCTGTCGATCTTCGTCAACTTCGACGAGCCGGAATCGGCCGGCCGCCAGGACGAGGACGATGGCCTGGAGTTCAACCCGCTGCTGCTCAAGAAGGTGGACGAGCTGGAACTGTCGGTCCGTTCGGCAAACTGCCTGAAGAACGACAACATCGTCTATATCGGCGACCTGATCCAGAAGACCGAAGCCGAGATGCTGCGCACCCCGAACTTCGGCCGCAAGTCGCTGAACGAGATCAAGGAAGTGCTGTCCGGCATGGGTCTGCACCTCGGCATGGATGTCGAGGACTGGCCGCCCGACAACATCGAGGATCTGGCCAAGAAATTCGAAGACGCGTTCTGAGAACGCCGTACAAAACGGACATCCCCCCGCCGGGGGGATGTACAAACCGGAAGAAACGGGCAATCCCGCCCCAAGGAGAGCCTCTGACACGCATCGGAGGCCGGACAAAGCAAAACGTGAAAGAAGGAACTGAAAAATGCGTCACGCCCGAGGCTACCGCCGCCTGAACCGCACCCACGAGCACCGCAAGGCGCTCTTTGCGAACATGGCCGGCTCGCTCATCGAACACGAACAGATCAAGACCACCCTGCCCAAGGCCAAGGAACTGCGCCCGATCGTCGAAAAACTGATCACGCTCGGCAAGCGCGGCGACCTGCACGCCCGCCGTCAGGCCGCGTCGCAATTGAAAGAAGACAAGGACGTCGCCAAGCTGTTCGACGTTCTCGCCCCGCGTTTCAAGGACCGCCAGGGCGGCTATGTCCGCATCCTCAAGGCCGGTTTCCGCTATGGCGACATGGCCCCGATGGCGATCATCGAATTCGTGGATCGCGATGTCGATGCCAAAGGCGCCGCCGACAAGGCCCGCGTCGCGGCGGATGAGGACGCCGGCGACGACGAATAAGCCGATACGCCCCGATTTGCCGACCCCCGCGCCAGCAGCGCGGGGGTTTTTCGTTTCACGTCAGACGGTTAGAACCGCCGCGCCTTGCAGGCGCCCCGCGCGCAGATCCTCCAGCGCGTCGTTGGCCCGGTCCAGCGGGTAGGGCACAACTTCGGTTTCGACCTTCGCCGCCTCGGCCAGGGGAAAGAATGCCTCGCCATCCGCCCGCGTCAGGTTGGCGACCGACAGGATGGAGCGCTCCTCCCACAGATCGGCATAGGGAAAGGCCGGGATGTCCGACATGTGGATGCCGCCGCACACCACGCGCCCGCCCTTGCGCACCGCCTTCAGCGCACGCGGCACCAGGGATCCGACCGGCGCAAAGATGATGGCCGCGTCCAGCTTTGCCGGCGCGTCCTGCGACGATCCGCCGGCCCAGACCGCGCCGAGTCTCCGGGCAAATCCCTGCGCCGCGTGGTCGTCGTCGCGGGTGAAGGCAAACACTTCGACCCCCTGATGGCGGGCGATCTGGCACAGGATATGGGCAGCGGCGCCGAACCCGTAGATGCCGAGCCGGGAGACCACCCCCGCAAGCGCAAAGCTGCGATACCCGATCAGCCCCGCACACAGCAGCGGCGCCAGTTTCACCGCGCTCTGCGTTTCCGGCAGGGCAAAAACGAAATGGGCATCGGCGACGCAGTACTCCGCATAGCCGCCATTGAGGGTGTACCCGGTGAAACCCGGCCGGTCGCACAGGTTCTCGTGCCCGGAACGGCAATAGGGGCAGGCACCGCAGGTATGCCCCAGCCAGGGCACGCCCACGCGCTGACCGATCCTGACGGTGGTGACATCCGGCGCCACGGCCTCCACCCGCCCGACGATCTCGTGACCGGGCACAAGCGGCAGTTCGGGATGTTTCAGATCGCCGTCCACCACATGCAGGTCCGTCCGGCACACGCCGCAGGCCTCGACCTGGATCAGAACCTGACCCGCCGCAGGTTCGGGGATCGGAATATCCCGCAACTGCAGTTTTGGTGCGGTGCCGTCAAAGACCATTGCTCTCATCGTCTTCACCCGTTTCGCCAGATTTTCCGCCGATCGTCCGATATTACGGTGCCGGGTCGTCATTCCAAACCCCGCCTTGTCCTCTAGGGCAGGTTCGAACCAGCCAGGCCAAAACTCCTTGATCTGCCGCAAACGCGGATGCGGCCGTGGCCGGACCCGGCCGAAGGGCAATGTCGCTTTCAGGCCAAAGCCTGCGCGAATTGGCGATGAAACATTCCGGCTCCCGCGCGACCCTTGGGCCAACACGCCGAGGAGTTCAGGATGCCCGCGCTCGCAGACCTTCCCGAACGGTTGACCGGCCCCTCGGCCTGGATTGGCCGTGACATGGCCGCCCGGCCCGAGGCGTGGCTCGTCACCCTGACGCGCGAGGACATTGCCGATCTGGAGCAGGCCGCGCGGCATTATCTGAGCCTGGGTCGCGACATCGGAGAGATCACCAAGGCGGGTTTTCCGCTGACCCACTTTGCCGACCACCTCGGCGCGTTGCGGATCAAGCTGATCGACGGGATCGGGTTCGAGGTGCTCAGGGGACTGCCTGTCGAAACCTATTCGCAGGAAATGGCCGCCGCGATCTTCTGCGGCGTGGGTGCGCATCTTGGCTCGGCCCGCTCGCAGAACGCGCAGGGCCATATCCTGGGCCATGTCCGCGACGTTGGTGCGGATGCCGACGATCCGAACACCCGCATCTATCAGACCCACGCGCGCCAGACCTTTCACACCGACAGCGCCGACATCGTGGGCCTGTTGTGCCTGCGCGACGCGCGGGAAGGCGGGGACTCGCTGCTGGTCAGCGCCGAAACGATCTACAACCGCATGCGCGCGGAGTGTCCCGATCTGCTGGAGCGTCTGTTCGACCCCATCGCGACCGACCGCCGGGGCGAAGTGCCCGAAGGCATGGAACCATTCATGACCATCCCGCCGCTCAACTGGCATGACGGAAAGCTGACGGTGTTCTATCAGCGCCAGTACATCGACAGCGCCCAGCGGTTTCCAGGGGCGATGCGCCTCACCGCTGATCATGTCGCGGCGCTGGACAAGTTCGATGCGCTGGCCAACGATCCCGACCTGCATCTGACTATGCGCCTGCAACCCGGTGACATGCAGTTCGTGTACAACCATTCGCAGCTTCACGACCGGACCGGGTTCACCGACTGGCCCGAGCCGGCCCGCCGTCGGCACCTGCTGCGGCTGTGGCTGTCGCCCCCGGGCGACCGCACGCTGCCGAACTGCTTCCGGCAGCGCTATGGCAGCATCGAGATCGGCAACCGCGGCGGTATCATCACCGCCGGGACGCGGCTGCACGCGCCGCTGGACTGACCGGCTTGCAATCCCGCCCGGTCCCTCGCATATCCGGTGGGCGAGGTTGTCGATGGATGTGACATGCTGAAAGTCCTGTGTTCCCTGATGCTGATCGCGTCGGCTGCGCCGGCTCTGGCGGAAACGCGGGTTCCGCAGAGCCGGTCGGAAATCAGCCTCGGCTTTGCGCCTGTGGTGAAAGAGGCGGCGCCGGCGGTGGTCAACATCTATGCCAAGATCATCCGGCAGGGCCGGTCGAACCCGCTGTTTTCGGACCCCTTCTTTCAGGAGTTCTTTGGCGGCGACTTCGGGGCGCCGCGGCCGCGGGTGCAGAACTCGCTGGGCTCGGGCGTCATCCTTTCTCAGGACGGTTTTGTGGTGTCGAACTATCACGTGGTCGGCATGGCGTCGGAGATCCAGGTTGTCACGACGGATCGCCGCGAATTCACGGCCCAGGTGGTTCTGGGCGACGAGGAGAGCGACATCGCGATCCTGCGGCTGGAGGGCGCCAGCGACCTGCCGTTCCTGAAGCTGCGCGACTCGGATCAGGTCGAGGTCGGTGAACTGGCGCTGGCCATCGGCAATCCGTTCGGCGTGGGTCAGACGGTGTCGTCCGGCATCATCTCGGGGCTGGCCCGAACCGGGGTGGCGACCGGCTACGCGCGGGGATATTTCATTCAGACCGACGCGCCGATCAATCCGGGCAATTCCGGCGGGGCGCTGATCGACGTCAACGGCGATCTGATCGGCATCAACACCTCGATCCTCAGCCGGTCGGGCGGGTCCAACGGCATCGGTTTCGCCATTCCGGCCAATCTGGTCGCCGAGTTTCTGCGTCAGGCCCGGGCCGGCAACGACAGTTTCCTGCGCCCCTGGGCCGGAATGGTGGGGCAGCCGATGAACGCGGACATCGCCGAGTCGCTCGGGCTGTCGCTGCCCGAAGGGATCGTGATCTCGGACCTGCATCCGGCCAGCCCCCTGGCCCAGGCCGGGTTTCGCGTGGGCGACGTGATCACCCATGTGGACGGAGAAGAGGTCAATTCCCCGTCGGAGATGAAGTTCCGCATGTCCGTGACCGGGATCGGCGGCGTTTCGATCATGACCCGCCTGCGCGGGGGCGCGCGGGAAGACGTCGAGGTCGCGATGATGGATGCGCCGGACATGCCGCCGGCCGAGGAAACCGTATTGGGCGACCGGACGGTACTGCCGGGGCTGACCCTGGCGCGGCTCAATCCGGCGGTGATCTCGCGGCTGGGGTTGCCTCTTTCGCTCGAAGGGGTCGTGGTGCTCGATCCCGGCCCCTATGGCGCGCGGGCGGGCCTGCAGAAAGGCGACATCGTCGGCGCCGTCAACGGCGTCGAGATCGAGCGACCGGACGATGTGCGCCGCGCCTTGGCAGGCACCGGGCGATGGGTCCGCATCGACCTGCAGCGCCGCGGGCAGTGGGTTTCGCTGCGGTTCCGGATCTGAGCGATGGCGGATCTGTTCGATACCGGCCCCGACGAACCGGCCGCCGCGCCGCACCGGCCACTGGCGGACCGGCTGCGGCCCAAATCGCTGGGCGAGGTGATCGGGCAGGACCAGGTTTTGGGCCCCGAGGCGCCGCTGGGCGTGATGCTCGCCTCGGGCAGCTTGTCGAGCCTGGTTTTCTGGGGGCCGCCCGGTGTGGGCAAGACCACCATCGCAAGGCTGCTCGCGCAGGAGACGGATCTGCATTTCGTGCAGATCAGCGCGATCTTCACCGGCGTTCAGGATCTGAAGAAGGTGTTCGAAGCGGCGAAGATCCGACGGCAGAACGGGCAGGGGACGCTGCTTTTCGTCGATGAGATTCACCGGTTCAACAAGGCGCAGCAGGACGGATTCCTGCCGCATATGGAGGATGGCACCATCCTGCTGGTGGGGGCGACCACCGAGAACCCGTCCTTTGAACTCAACGCGGCGCTGCTCAGCCGCGCGCAGGTACTGGTTCTGGAGCGGCTGAGCCTTGCCGATCTCGAACGCCTGACCCAGCGCGCGGAAAAGGAGCTTGGCCGCGCCCTGCCGCTGACCGCCGCCGCGCGCGAGGCGCTGCAGGAAATGGCGGATGGGGATGGTCGCGCCTTGCTGAACCTCGTCGAACAGATCGCGGCCTGGACCGTCGATGGCCCGCTCGATCCCGAGGCGCTGGCCAGCCGCCTGATGCGCCGCGCCGCCAAATACGACAAGTCCGGCGACGAGCACTACAATCTGATCTCGGCCCTGCACAAATCGGTTCGGGGATCGGACCCGGATGCCGCGCTTTACTGGCTTGCGCGGATGCTGACGGGTGGCGAGGATCCGAGATATCTGGCCCGCCGGATCACCCGCATGGCCATCGAGGATATCGGTCTTGCCGATCCGCAGGCGCAGTCGGTCTGCCTGCATGCCTGGGAGGTCTATGAACGCCTCGGCTCGCCCGAAGGCGAACTGGCACTGGCGCAGGCGGTGATCTATCTGGCGCTCGCGCCAAAGTCGAACGGCGCCTATGTCGGGTTCAAGGCGGCGATGAAGCTGGCCGGCCGGTCGGGCAGCGAACCGCCGCCCAAGCACATCCTCAACGCGCCGACCTCGCTGATGAAAGAGCAGGGGTACGGCACGGGCTATGCCTATGACCACGATGCCGAGGATGGGTTTTCGGGCCAGGACTATTTCCCCGACGGCATGACGCGCCCGGTTCTCTATCAGCCGGTCGAGCGCGGATTTGAGCGCGAGTTGAAGAAGCGTCTGGACTATTTCGCCAAGCTCCGGGCGCAGCGCAACCAGTGACGACGTGAGGTCATTCACGTTGTGTCGCGGCGTCCCGCAAGACAGGCGGGTTCGCATCGGCTTCCCCTAGGTCAAGAACTTTTGACAGGAGAAGGAGACCGCCATGGCCGTGACAATCGACAAGACGGATGACGTGTGGACCATCATCCAGGACCGCCCCGAAGCCCGGAACGCCGTGGACACCGAGCATGCGCAAGCCCTGGTGGATGCGTTCATGCAATTCGAGGACGGACCGGCGAAAGTGGCGGTTTTTTGGGGCAGCGGCGACAATTTCTGCGCCGGATGGGATCTCAAGCTGGCGGCGTCCCTGGCCGATCCGGAGAAACGCGAGGCGTATTTCAACGCGCACGCCTTTCCGATCGGGTCTGCGCCCGTGGGGCCGGGCGCATTGGGCCCGTCCCGACTGGAACTGTCGAAACCGGTCATCGGCGCCATCGAAGGCGCCGCCGTTGCGGGCGGCATGGAACTGGCGCTGTGGTGCGATATTCGCGTGATGGCCGAAACCGCCTATCTCGGCGTCTATTGCCGCCGATGGGGCATCCCCCTGATGGATGGCGGGTCGGTCCGACTGCCCCGTCTGGTGGGACAGGGCAAGGCGCTGGAAATCGCGCTGACCGGCCGCAAGGTCGAGGCGGATGAGTGCCATCGCGTCGGTCTGGCCGAAATGGTCGTGCCGCATGGCGCGGCCCGCGATGCCGCCGAAGCCATGGCGCACGAAATCGCACGGTTCCCGCAGGAGGCGGTACGCGCCGACCGCCGCTCCATCATCGAGACGCGCGGGATGCCGGTGCGGGATGCATTGAAACTGGAATGGGGCAACGGGTTGGACGCGATCCGAACGGAAGGCACCGGCGGGGCTGCGCGATTCCGTGACGGCGCCGGTCGCCACGGGGACTTTGCCAATATCTGAACGGGTGCGTCCGCGGCCAGTCTTCGTGCCTTGACATCACGACCCGCGCGCGCGACAGACCGGCCCATGTTGTCTTCGGTTCTGCATGTGGCGCTTGGCGGCGCGGTCGGGGCGTCCCTCCGGTACCTGACCGGATTGGGTGTGCTGCGCGTCTGGGGGCCGCAGGAGTTTCCCGTGGCGATCATCCTGGTCAATGTCGTCGGGTCTTTCCTGATGGGCATGTTCGTGGTCGCAGCGGCGCATCGCGGCCTGCATCATCTGAGCCCGCTGGTGGCGACCGGGATCATGGGCGGGTTCACGACCTTTTCCGCCTTTTCGCTGGAGGCGATCACGCTCTACGAACGTGGCGCCGTCGGCCATGCGATGCTTTACGTCGCCTTGTCGGTCGGCCTGTCGCTGGCGGCGCTGGCACTCGGTTTGTATCTGGCCCGGGGGCTCTGGGCATGAGCGGGGTGCAGACAATCAACGTGTCGGACTCGGACGGCGATCAGCGGCTGGACAGGTGGCTGCGCCGGCAGTTCCCGCATCTCGGCCAGGGCCGGATCGAAAAGATGTGCCGCAAGGGCGAGGTGCGCGTCGATGGCGGCCGTGTCAAGGCGTCCACGCGGCTCGTGGCGGGGCAGGTCGTGCGCGTGCCGCCGTTGCCCGACCCCGACAGGAAGCCTTTGCCGTCCAAACCGCGTATCACTGATGCCGACGCGAAGATGATCCAGTCCTGCGTGATCTATCGGGACGATCACATCCTGGCGCTGAACAAGCCGCCGGGCCTGCCGGTGCAAGGCGGCAGCGGTCAGACCCGGCATGTGGATGCCCTGGCCGAAGCGCTGCGGTTCGGACACGAGGAAAACCCGCGGCTGGTGCATCGGCTCGACAAGGACACCTCGGGCGTTCTGTTGCTGGCGCGCACGCGTGCGGCGGCGCAGGGATTGACCGCCGCCTTCCGGCATCGGAACACGCGCAAGATCTACTGGGCTTTGGTCGCGGGCGTGCCGACACCGTATCTGGGCGAGATCAAGACCGGACTGGTCAAGGCCCCCGGCCATGGAAAGCACGGCGAAGGAGAAAAGATGATCGCCATTGCGCCGGGCGAGATCGACAACACACCCGGTGCCAAGCGCGCGCATACGCTCTATGCCACGCTGTACCGTGTTGCCGGGCGGGCCGCCTGGGTCGCGATGGAGCCGCTGACCGGGCGCACCCACCAACTCAGGGCGCATATGGCCGCGATTGGCCATCCGATCATCGGCGACGGAAAATATGGCGGTTCGGGTCAGGAGAACCTCGGTGATGGCTGGGGGGCGCAACTGGGCGGCATCATCAGCAAGAAGCTGCATCTTCATGCCCGCAGCCTGTCCTTTGAGCATCCCGTGACGCGCAAGACGGTCACGATCACCGCCGCCCTGCCAGCGCATATGAAAGACAGCTGGGACACCTTGGGATGGACCGAGGATCTGGCGGCGGACGATCCGTTCGAGGCCCTGCAATGACCGGACCGCTGCGGCTGATCCTGTTCGATGTGGACGGCACGCTGGTCGACAGCCAGGGCAGCATCGTCGCGGCCATGACGGCCGCGTTCGATGCATTCTCCCTGCCGGTGCCTCCGCGTCCGGCGATCCTGTCCATCGTCGGCCTGTCGCTGCCGCACGCGATGGATCGTCTGGCGTCCGGCCAGTCCG
Organism: Ruegeria sp. BHSB196; assembly: GCF_059613135.1. Lineage (NCBI taxonomy): Bacteria > Pseudomonadati > Pseudomonadota > Alphaproteobacteria > Rhodobacterales > Roseobacteraceae > Ruegeria > Ruegeria sp. BHSB196. The sequence goes on along the minus strand of NZ_JBXWRY010000063.1, from coordinate 7,316 downwards.
AGGCGGTTCGGCACCGGCTTGTCGAAACCTACAAGGACGCCTATCACGCGCAGCGCGTCGCCGAGGGGGCGGCAAGCGTGCCGCTCTATCCCGGCGCTCTGGAGGTTCTTCGGCTGCTTCATGGCGAGCCTGAGAACCTGCTTGGCGTCGCGACCGGCAAATCGCAGCGCGGATTGGATGCGCTGATCGAGGCGCATGGGTTGGAGGGCTATTTCGTCACCCGTCAGGTCGCGGATCATCACCCGTCGAAACCGCACCCGTCGATGATCGACACGGCGCGGCGCGAAACCGGCGTCGATGCCGGCGCGACGGTGATGGTCGGAGACACCACCTTTGACATGGAAATGGCGCGGGCGGCGGGGGTTGCGGGAATCGGCGTCAGCTGGGGCTATCACAGCCCCGCCGCGCTGACGGACGCCCGGCACGTGATCGACGAGTTCGCGCAACTTCCGCCGACGCTGGAACTACTCTGGAACTGACCGCATGAGCGACTGGAAACCGAAACGCTTCTGGAAACACTGCGCCGTGGTCGAGGCCGACGGAGGGTACACGGTCGAGCTCGACGGGCGCCGGGTGAAAACGCCGGCCAAGGCGCCGCTGATCGTGCCGACCCGGGGAATGGCCGAAGCGGTGGCGCAGGAATGGGGCGCGCAAGGCAAAGAGGTCGATCCGACGACCATGCCCTTTACCCGGTCTGCCAACGCGGCCCTCGACAAGGTGCGGCACCAGCATGCGGAAGTTGCCGACATGCTCGCCGCCTATGGCGATTCGGATCTGCTGTGCTATCGGGCCGAACACCCCGAATCCCTGGTCGAAAGACAGTCCGAAGCGTGGGATCCGGTGCTGGACTGGGCGGAATCTGATCTCGGGGTGAGACTTCATCAGGTTGCGGGCGTCGTTCACCGGCCGCAGCCCGCGGCGGCGCTGGAGGCGCTCAGGTCGCGCGTTCATAGTCTGAATGCGTTTCAGCTTGCGGCGTTTCACGATCTTGTCAGCCTGTCCGGCTCGCTGATCCTGGGGTTTGCGGCGGCGCAGGATTGGCGCGAACCGGACGCGATCTGGCGCATTTCGCGTTTGGACGAGCTCTGGCAGGAAGAACAGTGGGGGCACGACGCCGAGGCGCATGAGCAGGTCGAGACCAAACGGCTGGCCTTTCTGCACGCGAAACGGTTCTTCGACCTGTCGGAATAGGGCGGGCCGCTTGTCCGCGCGGGCTTTGGCCGGACAGGCGCTATCATCGATTTCCCTGATACTGGACTTGACGTTTCTTCATGAATGCGACCAAACTTGTGCCCACTAAAGGGGAGACACCTTTTGGACAATCTTTCCGGCATTTGGGAATGCCGGTTGAGCCGTTTCTTCAGGGGACGGGAAATCAGGAAGAGGTAAAAATGAAAAAATCCATATTTTTGGGCGCGGCCACGGTTGCCGGTCTGGCTGCAGGTGCTGCTGCGGCGGGAACCATGGACGACGTCAAGGCACGCGGCAAGCTGAACTGCGGTGTGACCACCGGTCTGGTCGGGTTTGCTGCGCCGGATGCAAATGGGGAGTGGAAAGGTTTTGACGTGGCCGTGTGCCGCGCCGTTGCCGCTGCCGTTCTGGGCGACGCAAACGCTGTGGAATTCGTGCCCACCACCGGCAAGACCCGCTTTACCGCTCTGGCCTCGGGCGAGGTCGACATGCTGGCGCGCAACACCACCTGGACCTTCAGCCGTGACGTGGACCTGAAGTTCGAGTTCACCGGCGTCAACTACTATGACGGTCAGGGCTTCATGGTTCCCAAGGCACTGGGCGTGTCCTCGGCCAAGGAACTGGACGGCGCCACCGTCTGCATCCAGACCGGCACCACCACCGAGCTGAACCTGGCGGACTTCTTCCGCTCGAACAACATCAGCTACGAGCCGGTTCCGATCGAAACCAACGCCGAAGCGCAGCAACAGTACCTGGCGGGTGCCTGTGACGTGTACACCACCGACGCCTCGGGCCTGGCCGCAACCCGCGCCACGTTTGAAAACCCGGGCGATCACGTCCTGCTGCCCGAAATCATCTCGAAAGAGCCGCTCGGCCCGCTGGTTCGTCACGGCGATCACGAGTGGGGCGATGTGGTCCGCTGGACTCTGAACGCGCTGATCTCGGCCGAAGAGCTGGGCATCACCTCGGCCAACATCGACGAGATGGCCGCCGGCACCGACAACCCCGAAGTGAACCGCCTGCTGGGCAGCGAAGGCACTCTGGGTGAGATGCTGGGCCTGGACGCCGAATGGGCCAAGCGCGCCATCAAGGCGGGCGGCAACTATGGCGAAATCTTCGCTCAGAACATCGGTGAGGACACCCCGATCGGTCTCGCACGCGGCCTGAACGCACAGTGGACCGACGGCGGGCTGCTGTACTCGCCGCCGTTCCGCTAAAACCCGCGGAAAGGGCGCAGGGTTTCCTGCGCCCTTTTCTCATCTAAATGCTGCGGACAGCTCAAGAGCGGGGCATACCCCGCCATTAAGGAAGAATCCGCAAGCCACGGGGATCCCAAAATATGTCGACTATGACTGACCCACCGAAAGCTGATTTTCGGTTGTCGATGCTCATACACGATACCCGCTATCGCTCGTTGACGTTTCAAGTGATCGCGGCAATCGTTATTGCGCTTAGCATCTGGTATCTTGGCAACAACCTGATCCAGAACCTTCGGGCCGCCGGCCTGAATATTTCCTACTCGTTTCTAGGCGACCCTTCCGGGTACGACATCAACCAACGTCTTCTGGAATACGACAGCCAATCCTCTCACGGACGTGCGGCTGTGATCGGTATCCTCAATACGCTGCTGGTTGCGTTTCTCGCCTGTATTACCGCGACAATCCTAGGCGTTCTTGCAGGTGTTCTGCGGCTGTCCAAGAACTGGCTCGTGTCCAAGCTGATGGCGATTTACGTCGAGATTTTCCGGAACATCCCGGTTCTGATCTGGATCATCATCATTTTCACGATCATGACGGCGGTGCTGCCGGGGCCACGCGCGTTTCGGGGCGACAACCCGACCTCCAGCATGGTGTTGGACCTGTTCGCCTTCACGAACCGCGGCGTCTATATCCCGCGCCCTGAGTTTTCGAGCGGTTTGTTCAGTGTCGCCGTTCTGAACTGGCTACTGGTGATCGCTGTTCTGATCGGTTCCTGGTTCGCGTCGCATGAAATAGAGAAACGCGCGACGCTTCAACAAGAACAGACGGGCGAGCGTCCGAAAACATTCCTTTTGAAACTGGCGGTATGGCTGGTTCCGTTCTTCATCCTGATGGCGCTTATGGGCTTGACCTGGGATGTGCCGGAATTGAAGGGTTTCAACTTCAGCGGGGGCATCAAAGTTGGCGGTCCGCTGATCGCCCTGTGGTTCGCGCTTTCGATATATACCGGTGCCTTCATCGCGGAAAACGTGCGAGCGGGCATTCAGGCGATTTCGAAAGGCCAAACCGAGGCAGCAGCCGCGCTGGGCTTGCGTCCCGGACGCATCATGAATCTGGTGATCCTGCCTCAGGCGCTGCGGGTGATCATCCCTCCGCTGATCTCGCAATATCTGAACATCACCAAGAACTCGTCGCTGGCAATCGCCGTGGGCTATGCGGATATCACCGCAACCTTGGGCGGCATCACCTTGAACCAGACCGGTCGGGCGATCGAATGTGTTCTGCTTCTGATGCTGTTCTACCTGACGGCTTCGCTGCTGATCTCGATGGTGATGAACATCTACAACGCATCCGTCAAGTTGAAGGAGCGCTGAGCCATGAGTGATCAAACCACAAACTCGATCGCTTTCGTGGCTGAAGGCACCATCCCGCCTTCCCCGCCACCGGCAAATGAAACCGGAGCCGTCAAGTGGCTGCGCGAGAATCTGTTCTCGGGCGTCACGAACACGATCCTGACGTTACTGTCGCTGCTGCTGATCTACCTTCTGCTCAGGAACACGCTGCCGTGGATTATGAACGGTGTTTGGAATGCGGATTCACTTGCGCAGTGCCGGGAGATTCTGGATGGCAAGACAGGCGCCTGTTTTGCGGTTCTGACGGAACGGTGGCATCAGTTGATCTACGGGTTCAAGTACCCCGACGATGCCTACTGGCGCCCCAACCTGGCATTCGTTCTGATGCTGGTGGCCGCAGCACCGGTGCTGTTCTTTGACCTTCCGCGCAAACTCCTGCTGGTCACGGCGGTCTATCCATTTGTGGCCTTCTGGCTCATCTGGGGAGGCACCGTTCTGGTTCCGCTTGTTGCTCTGCTTGGTTGTGTCGCGGCTGCGGTCGTTTTTCAGAAATACGGCAAAAGCAGCTTTGCGACAGGTTTCTTCGGGGCCATCGTCGTGGCGCTGATCGTTTGGAATGTCGGCGGAGCGCTGATTCCGGAAGATGCAAACGAGCGGGCTTGGCTCACGGCAGTACCCAGTCGGGATCTTGGCGGCTTCATGCTGAACCTCATGCTGGGTGTGACCTGTGTCTCGTTGTCCCTGCCTCTGGGAATCGCCTTGGCGCTGGGGCGCCAATCAGACATGCCGCTGATCAAGTGGGTCTGCGTCATCTTCATCGAGTTCATCCGTGGCGTGCCGCTGATCACGCTGCTGTTCGTGGCATCGGTGATGCTGGCGTATTTCTTCCCGCCTGACAGCACGGTCGACCTTTTCCTGCGCGTCGTGATCATGATCACCATGTTCTCGGCCGCCTACATCGCCGAGGTGATCCGCGGCGGTCTGGCAGCGCTGCCGCGGGGACAGTACGAAGCGGCCGATAGTCTGGGTCTGGATTACCCCCAGGCGATGCGCTTGATCATCCTGCCGCAGGCCCTGAAGATTTCGATCCCCGGAATCGTGAACGTGGCCGTTGGCCTGTTCAAGGACACCACGCTGGTGTCGGTCATCTCGATGTTCGATCTGGTGGGCATGATCCGCGGCCCGATCCTGGCATCGACCGAGTGGAATGGCGTCTACTGGGAGCTTCTGGGCTTTGCCGCGCTTCTGTTCTTCGTCGTCTGCTACGGCATTTCTCAATACTCGCAGTGGCTCGAGCGTCGTCTTGCCACCGATCACCACTAAGGAGTTCAACACATGTCTGAACTTGCTATTGACCGCGAAATCGACCGCTCGAAAATGAAGGTGAGCGACGAGGTCGCAATCGAAATCACCAACATGAACAAGTGGTACGGGTCGTTCCACGTGCTGCGCGACATCAATCTGACCGTCAATCAGGGCGAGCGGATCGTGATCGCGGGACCGTCGGGGTCGGGCAAATCGACCCTGATCCGCTGCCTGAACGCGCTGGAGGAGCACCAGCAGGGCAGGATCGTCGTGGACGGAACCGAATTGTCGAACGACCTCAAGAATATCGACAAGATCCGGTCCGAAGTCGGGATGGTGTTCCAGCATTTCAACCTGTTCCCGCATCTGACGATCCTGGAAAACTGCACCCTGGCCCCGATCTGGGTGCGCAAGACGCCCCGGAAAGAGGCCGAGGAAACCGCGATGCACTTCCTCGAAAAGGTCAAGATCCCCGAGCAGGCCCAGAAGTATCCCGGCCAGCTTTCGGGCGGTCAGCAGCAGCGGGTGGCCATCGCCCGTTCGCTTTGCATGCGGCCGCGGATCATGTTGTTCGACGAACCGACCTCGGCACTTGACCCCGAAATGATCAAGGAAGTGCTCGACACCATGATCGAGTTGGCCGAGGAAGGCATGACCATGCTCTGCGTCACGCACGAGATGGGCTTTGCCCGGCAGGTGGCGAACCGCGTCATCTTCATGGATGCGGGCCAGATCGTGGAACAGAACGAACCGGAAGAATTCTTCAACAACCCCAAGAGCGAACGGACCAAGCTGTTTCTCAGCCAGATTCTGGGGCACTGAAGACCGCCGGGTGGCGGCACCCGCGGATTGGACGCAATGGCAAGGCGGGGTGTTGCCCCGCCTTTCCTATTCCAGCAACTCGCGGGGAACCGCAAAGCCCAACACGTCGCCGCTGTGCCATTCCAGATCACGCCAGGTGTCGATGGCAAAGCGCATGACGGTTGTCGCGCCGGTCGGATAATCGAAGAACCGGGCATGAGCGGGCGATTCCTCGACGATGTCGGCGGCGAACTCGGCGATGCCGGGATTGTGGCCCAGCATCAGAACCGTCCGCCCACGGGCGGCCGCGAGAGTTTGGAACATTCCAGCCGGCGAGGCATGATAGAGGTCGTCCCTGAACATCACTGTCTCCGCTGGCAGTCCCATCAGTTGCCAGGTCTCCCGCGTACGTTCAGACGATGAACACAGGACTTCGTCCGGCAACCAATCGTGCTTGCGCAACCACGCGCCGATTGCCGGTGCGGATTTGCGGCCCCGCTTGTTCAGCGGGCGGTCGTGATCGTCCAGCGTTGGGTCGTCCCAACTGGACTTGGCATGGCGGGTCAGGATCAGGGTGCGGGTCATCTCGGATGGAATGCCTTCATATGCAGCGCGCTCTGGGCCGGGGGCCGCCTTGCGCCTTGGCTGACCGGGCAGGCGCGGCGGGCGGCGCAACCATCGGACATACAAGCACCTCCGGCCGCCGTGTCCAGATAATTGTGACAGGAGTGAACGTCATATGGCGCCTGGCCGCTCAGAGCGCCGACCGGGCAGGCGGATGTACAGGGCTTGTCGGCGCAGGTCAGACAGGGGGACTGACCCGAGGGCGGGGGAATGTCGAATTCGTCGGCGAACTGCAGAGCGCCGCGGAACGAGATCATCAGACCGACCGTGTCATGCACCATCATCCCGATCGGGCTGAGAAATGCGCGTCCGGATTTCAGCGCCCAGTCGACGAAGGGCGCGTAGGGCGGTCCGCCGAATGGAAAATGCGCGACGGCTCCGAACCGAACGGCCAGTCCGCCGATGATCCGTCCAGACCAGCGATCCACTGGGTCGGGCGCTCCGTCCCGCATCTCCTGTGAGACGGAGAACACCGGCCAGAACTCCGGCCCGGTGCCGAGCAGGATCAGGGTGCCGTGCTGCAGATGCTTGGCCCCGCTGACCCGCGGATGCTGCGCGCCCATGACGATCAGGCCGGTTCCTTGAACGGCCCTTTCAATGTCTGCAAGGCTCACTTGCGTCCGAACGGCAGCCACAGGCTCCACCCCAGTCGCGTCGGCCGGTCGTCCTGCCATTGCAGACCGACCGTCATTCCGTCATGCCCGTCGCCGGGCTGTGGCACGTAGGTTCCCATCATCCGGTCCCAGATCGACAGGGCAAATCCATAGTTGCTGTCATGCTCGGTGCGCTGCACGGAATGGTGCACGCGATGCATGTCCGGTGTAACAAGAACCTTGCGCAACAC
>NZ_JBXWRY010000062.1:0-17139 GCF_059613135.1 Ruegeria sp. BHSB196 | reverse complement strand
CTCGGCCAGGGCCAGCGCGATTTCCAGATCGGCGCGGCTGTGATCGCCGAGATTGACCAGTTCGGGCGTGCCCGCGGTCAGGGTGCCGGTCTTGTCGAACACCACGGTATCGACCTCGGCCAGACGTTCCAGCGCGGTTGCGTGCTTGATCAGCATGCCGCGCCGGAACAGGCGACCAGATGCCGCCGTGGTCACGGCGGGGACCGCAAGGCCCAGAGCGCAGGGGCAGGTGATGATGAGGACCGCCGCGGCGATGTTCAGCGCGGTGCGCAGGTCGCCGGAATAGATGTACCAGCCCACGAAACTGAGCGCCGACAGGATGTGCACGCCGGGCGCATAGAGCTTGGCGGCGCTGTCGGCCAGGGAGGTATAGCGCGACCGCCCGGATTCCGCGATGGCCACCAGATCGGCCATGCGATGCAGCGAGGTGTCCTGCCCCACGGCGGTGGCCCGGATGGTCAGCGGGCCGGTCAGATTGACCTCGCCGGCGCTGACCGGCTGGCCCGGCTCGGCAAAGACCGGCAGCGTTTCGCCGGTCAGCAGCGAGCGGTCCAGTTCGGACCGGCCCGAAACGATCTCTCCATCGACGGGCATGCGACCGCCGGGCCGGACCAGCACCAGATCGCCGACCGCCAGCGTTGCCACGGCGACCTCCTGTTCGGTGCCGTCTTTCAACAGGATGGCGCGGGGCACTTCCAGCGCGGCCAGTTCCTCGGCCGCCGAGCGCGCCACGGCGCGGGTGCGGTAATCGAGATACCGCCCGGCCAGCAGGAAGAAGGTCAGCGCCAGCGCGGCGTCGAAATAGGCATGCTCGCCGCTGAGCGAGGTTTCCCACAGCGACGTGACCAGCGCCAGCAGGATCGCCAGCACGATCGGCACGTCCATGTTCAGCCGCCGGACCTTCAGCGCGCTCCATGCGTTCACGAAGAAGGGCTGAGCCGAGAAGGCGATGGCCGGCAGGGCGATCGCCGCCGAGATCCAGTGGAACATGTCGCGGGTCGCGGCCTCGGCCCCGGACCAGACCGACACCGACAGAAGCATCACGTTCATCGACGCGAAGCCCGCCACCGCAAGCCGCATCAGCAGGTCGCGCCCGGCCTTGTCGGCCTGGGTCGCCGACAGGGCGCCCGGATCAAGTTCGTGGGCCTCGTAACCCGCGCGCTCCAGCACCGGAATCAGATCGGCCGCGCGCAGATCCGGCGCGGCCTGCACCATCGCGCGTTTGAGCGTCAGGTTCACGCGCGCGCTTTCCACGCCGGGATGGGCGTTGAGGACCCGTTCGACCGTGGCGATGCAGCCCGAACAATGGATGCCCGGCAGGGACAGCGCGATCTGCACATCCTCGGGGGCCGGGCGCGCCGGTTCGGCGGGGGCGGCGATGCAGCCCGGACAGGCCGCCGCTCCGGGGCGCGTCTGGACCGTCATTGCGTCACCGCTGGACATGCAGCACCACGCGCTGGGTGAATTCGGTGCCGTCTTCGGCGCGGGCCGCCATGCGGATGTTCCAGTTGCCGTCGCCCAGTTCGGCCTTGGCCACATAGGACGAGCCGTCAAAGACGAACTCGGGCCGCATGTCCTCGTTCACATGGGTGGCGCGGCCGATGACGGCATCCAGCTCGTCCACCTCGACCGGATTGCCGGCCCTGTCCGCAATCGACAGAAACACCAGCCCGCCCGCGGCGTCGGCGCGCACCGTCCAGCCGAGCGCCTCCTGCGCGGTGCGGCGCTCGTCGAATTCCTGGCTGGCGACATAGGAGTTCTTGACCTCCAGCCCGGGGAAGGTCTTGACCGCGCTGTAGGCCAGTACGAGATTGACGCCGATGATGACGGCAAAGGCACAGATGAACACGGCCAAGGCATGTTTGCCGGTGAATTGTCGTTCCGTCATGGTCAGTTCCCCCGCCCGTTGAAAGTGGTATCCTTGTAGGCTCGCTCGCCGCTGTTCAAATCCTCGACCCAGATGCGCGCCGGCGTCGCCGCTGCCGCGGACGGCGCCGCATCCCTGGGCGCCACGATATAGACGCGGGTCAGCAGCGCCGTGTCGGCGGGCACGTTCACGGTGTCGGTTTCGGCGCCCTCGATCTCGAGGGTCATGGACGGATCGCCAGCCACCGAGAGCTGGAACAGGCGTTCCTCGCCGTGCTTGTTGCGCAGGCGCACATCATAGGTGTTGCGGATCGAACCGTCGGACATCGTGACGAAGGTCGGGTTGCGCACCGGCGCCACGGTCAGGTCGATATCCGAGCGGATGAACAGCGCGAACAGAAGCGCAAGCCCCACGGCCGACCACAGGCCGGTATACATGATCGTTCGGGGGCGCAGGATATGCTTCCAGACGCTCTTGGGCGGCTGGCCCGAGCGTTCGCGGGTCTCGTCGCTGAGCGCCATGTAGTCGATCAGGCCGCGCGGCTTGCCGATCTTGGCCATCATGTCGTCGCAGGCGTCGATGCACAGGGCGCAGGTGATGCATTCCAGCTGCTGCCCGTCGCGGATGTCGATTCCGACCGGGCAGACGTTGACGCAGGCCATGCAGTCGATGCAGTCGCCAAGTTCCGAATCCGCCGTGCGCTTGCCCTTGCCGCGCGGTTCGCCGCGCCACTCGCGGTATCCCACGACCAGCGTATCCTCGTCCATCATCGCGGCCTGGATTCGCGGCCAGGGGCAGGCGTAGATGCAGATCTGTTCCCGCGCGAAACCGCCGAAGAAAAAGGTCGTGAAGGTCAGCAGCGCCATGGTGGTATAGGCGATCGGATGCGCGTTGCCGGTCACGAGGTCGCGCGCCAGCGTCGGCGCGTCGGCAAAGTAGAACACCCAGGCCCCGCCCGTCGCCAGTCCGATCAGCAGCCACACGACCCATTTCGTCACGCGCAGACGCGCCTTGCGGAAATCGAGTTTCTTCTGCCTGTGCAGCCGCAGTCGCGCGTTGCGGTCGCCCTCGATCCAGCGTTCGACCAGAATGTAGAGATCGGTCCAGACCGTCTGCGGACAGGCATAGCCGCACCAGACCCGGCCCAGCGCCGAGGTGAACAGGAACAGGCCCAGACCGGCCATGATCAGCAGGCCGGCGACGAAGTAGAATTCGTGCGGCCAGATCTCGATCCAGAAGAAGTAGAAACGACGGTTTGCCATGTCGAGCAACACTGCCTGGTCGGGCAGGCTCGGCCCGCGGTCCCAGCGAATCCAGGGCGTCAGGTAGTAGATGCCCAGGGTCACCGCCATGATGATCCATTTCAGGTTGCGGAACTTGCCGGAAACGCGCCTGGGAAAGATCGGTTCTCGGGCGGCGTAGAGGCTGGGCGCGGGATTGGAATCGCTCACGGACTCACTCCAGGACTTGGGCTTACGAAGCGTCTTCTCACAGATCGGAGAAGCCGCAACTTTGACATGGGTCAAAAAGCGTATCGCGCAAACATCTTTTATCGCGTTTGACGAGCCTGGCTTTTCAACCACGAGACAAAGGTTTTCGCCGGCTGTCGAAGGGGGAATTGCCCCGCTACCAAGTGATATCCACGGCCATCCGCCGCGCAATGGAGTTCGACGAGCTGACCGGACTCGATCTCTCGCTCGACGAAATGTCGCACGGTGACAGTCACGCCCTGCCCGGCTCGCAACCCATCCAGCATCAGGTTGCCCGGCAATGCGATCCGCCCCGCGCTGGGTCCGTGCTCGATCCCCTGCGAGGCCAACCACGTCGTCGCCTCGGTGGTTCCGAACTCTTCCAACCATGGCAGTTCCGCGATTTCCCTGGGCGACAGCGTTTCCCGCCCCTCAAGCAATGTGGGCGCCGCAACGATCACCATCGGCGTTTCCAGCAGCATCTGCGACTGGACTCCGGGCCAGTCGCCCCGGCCGTATCTGATGGCAAGGTCGATCCCGCCCGGCCGCAACGCCACCAGCTCGGGCGACGGATCGAGAACCAGATCGATGTCGGGATGCATCGCCTGAAATGCAGGCAGGCGTGGCATCAGCCAGGATGCCGCGAACGAGGCCGTCAGGGAAACATGCACCGGGCGATCGGCACCCGAGCGCGCCAGGTCGCTCACCGCCGCCCCGATCGCGCCGAAACCAAGCTGCACGGCCCGTGCCAGATGTTCGCCCTCCGCCGTCAGGTGCAGCGACTTTCCGCTGCGATCCAGCAGGGCCACGCCCATGTGCTCTTCCAATGCCCGCAATTGCTGACTGATTGCAGCATGGCTAACATTCAACGCCGCTCCGGCCTGAACGACATTCTTCTTTTCAACAAATGCAGAAAAGGCCCGTAGCGAAGTCAGCGGAGGCAGGTTCATCCAGTTCATATGTAATCCTGACTTACATATTGGAATGGTAATTGAGTCGCTTTTGCACCGTCAACGGTCAATTCTGTGCGCAACGATCACGCCGGACAGGAGAACGATGATGCTTACAATCCTTGCCAGATCCCTGATGACCGCCACCAGAATGGACCCGCCGCATTTCCGCGGCGCTCCCAGACCGGAATCCACCAAGCGGCGTTGGTTGCCGCCGGGCCATTGGTGGCTGCAGGACAGGCGCGCCGCTGATCTGCGTGATTTCTGAAACGGCGCATCGCCCCGCGACCCGGCCGCAAACAGGTTTTCTTTCATCGGGAAAAATTGGCGCCGGCTGTTCAGGAAACGCGCGAACAGATGGAACAGCCGGCGCCGCACCCTTCGGGCGGCGCACCGCCCGGAGGTGTTCTCAGGTCTTATTCACCGCCACCCAGCTGGTGGACGTAGAGCGAAACCGCGCGAATCTGCGCCTCGCTGAGACGGTTTCGCCAACCGGGCATGACGCCGAAGCGGCTGTTGGTCACGGTGTCGGTCAGGGTGTCGTAGTCGCCGCCATAGAGCCAGATCGCGTCCGCCAGGTTCGGCGCGCCCTGGTCGCGGTCGCCTTCGGCGTTTTCGCCGTGGCAGGAGGCGCAGTTGTCGGCATAGACGACGGATCCGGCCTCGACCAGCGCGGGATCGTTCGGCTCTCCGGAAAGCGACATGACATAGTTGACGACTTGCGAGATCTCCTCGGTCGTCAACAGCTCGTCGCGACCGAAGGCGGGCATCTCGGAATAGCGCGCCTCGTCATATTCCTCGTTGCGGATGCCGGCGGCGACGGTGTGATAGATCGATTCCAGATCTCCACCCCAGAGCCACGAGTCGTCCAGAAGGTTCGGATAACCGACCGCGCCCGCCGCGCCCGAACCGTGGCACTGAGCGCACCAGGTCCGGAACACCGCCGCGCCGGAGGATACCGCGAAACTGCTGAGGTCGGGATCGGCGGCGATGTCGATCAGTTCGGCCTGTTCAAGGCGTGCGGTGATCGGTGCATTCGCCTCTTGCACCGCGGCGATTTCCGCATCCACCTTGGCGCGCGACGACCATCCCAGAACACCGGCCGTCGCGTGGTTCACCAGCGGCCAGGCCGGATAGAGGATCGTGTAGATGACGCCCCAGAGGATCGTGGCATAGAAGGTCCACAGCCACCAGCGCGGAAGCGGGTTGTTGAACTCTTCGATGCCGTCCCATTCGTGGCCGGTCGTACCGGGATCGCCCGGCTTCTTTTCGGGTGCTTTGCTCATTTCCGCGCCTCCTCGGGTGTGGCGGGTTTGTCTTCATGCCGAAACGGTATGCCGGCAGTATCCTCGTATTGCTTGCTGGCACCGGGCCGGAACACCCAGATCACCACGCCGATGAAGAAGGCGAAGAGGGCCAGCAGCATCCAACTGTCGGCGAATTGCCGAAGGATCGTGTATTGCTCCATGACAGCCCCCTTACCGGTTCGCGTCCGGGGTGAAGGTCGAGAAATCGACCAGAGTCCCCAGCATCTGCATATAGGCGATCAGCGCGTCGGCCTCGGACACCCCCGGCTGACCGTCGAAGTTGCGCACGTTGACGTTTTCGCCGTAGCGCTCGAGCAGCCCGTCATAGTCGCTGTCCGGGTCCGCCTGTGCGGCGAAGTCGGCGCGCGCGTTCGCGATCATTTCCTCGGTGTAGGGCACACCGACGAGGGCGTTGGTCGCCATGACGTCACCGATGTAGCGCCCGTCGATCATGGTCCGCTCCAGGTAGCCGTATTTGGGCATGATGGATTCCGGCACCACCGATTGCGGGTCGCGGAAGTGGTCCACGTGCCATTCGTCCGAGTAGCGGCCGCCGACGCGGGCCAGGTCCGGCCCGGTGCGCTTGGAGCCCCACTGGAACGGGTGGTCGTACATCGACTCGGCCGCCAGCGAGTAGTGGCCATAGCGTTCGACCTCGTCCCGCATCGGGCGGATCATCTGGCTGTGGCAGACATAGCAGCCTTCGCGCAGATAAATCTCGCGCCCTGCCATTTCCAAGGGGGTGTAGGGCCTCATGCCCTCCACCTTCTCGATGGTGTTCTCCAGGTAGAACAGCGGGGTGATCTGCACGATGCCGCCGATGGTCACGACCAGGAAGCTGAAGACCAGCAGGAGGGTCGCGTTGGTCTCGAGGATCTTATGTTTGTCGAGAATTGCCATTGCTCCGGCCCTCCTTATTCAGCCGGGACCGCGACCGAAAGGCTGGCCTCTTTGGCCGGCGCCTTGCGGACGGTCATCCACAGGTTGTAGCACATGATCAGCGAGCCAACGAGGAACAGAACCCCGCCCAGCGCCCGCACCACGTACATCGGGAACTTGGCAGCCACGGTGTCGGCGAACGAGTTCACGAGGAAACCGTTTGCGTCCACTTCGCGCCACATCAGACCTTCCATGATGCCGGTGACCCACATCGACGCGGCGTAGAGCACGATGCCGATGGTGGCGAGCCAGAAGTGCCAGCTGACCATCTGAAGCGAATAGAGACGCTCACGCTTCCAGAGGACGGGCACCAGGTAGTAGAGCGCGCCGAAGGTGATCATGCCGTTCCAGCCCAACGCGCCGGAATGGACGTGGCCGATGGTCCAGTCGGTGTAGTGCGACAGCGAGTTCACCGCGCGGATCGACATCATCGGGCCTTCGAAGGTGGACATGCCGTAGAAGCCGACCGAGATCACCATCATCCGGATCACCGGGTCGGTTCGCAGCTTGTCCCAGGCCCCTGACAGGGTCATCAGACCGTTGATCATGCCGCCCCACGAGGGCATCCACAGCACGACCGAGAACACCATGCCCAGCGTCGAGGCCCAGTCGGGCAGCGCGGTATAGTGCAGGTGGTGCGGACCGGCCCAGATGTAGATGAAGATCAGCGCCCAGAAGTGGATGATCGACAGCTTGTAGGAAAACACCGGGCGCTCGGCCTGTTTCGGGATGAAATAGTACATCATCCCCAGGAAGCCGGCGGTCAGGAAGAAGCCCACGGCGTTGTGGCCGTACCACCACTGGATCATGGCGTCCTGAACGCCCGACCAGACGATCACGGATTTCGAGCCCCAGATGCTGACCGGGATGGTCAGGTTGTTGACCACATGCAGCATCGCCACCGTGATGATGAACGACAGGTAGAACCAGTTGGCGACGTAGATATGCGGCTCTTTCCGCTTGATCAGGGTGCCCAGATAGACCGCCAGATAGGCGACCCAGACGATGGTCAGCCACAGATCGACATACCATTCCGGCTCGGCATATTCCTTGGACTGGGTGCCGCCCAGAAGATAGCCGGTCGCCGCCAGAACGATGAACAGCTGGTAGCCCCAGAACACGAACCAGGCGAGGTTGCCGCCCCAGAGCCGCGCCGCGCTGGTGCGCTGGACCACGTAGAAAGAGGTGGCCAGCAGCGCGTTGCCGCCAAAGGCAAAGATCACCGCCGAGGTGTGCAGCGGGCGCAAACGACCGAAGTTCATGTAACCCTGCGCCCATTCGAAATTCAGTACCGGAAAGGCCAGCTGAAAGGCGATGAACGTCCCGGCCAGAAAGCCGACGACGCCCCAGAATGCGGTTGCGATCACGCCGTAGCGCACGACGCCGTCCATGTATTCACCGGAATAATCGATGGGCAGCACCGGATCGTCGGTATTGCGCAGGATCCAGATGAACAGCCCGGCAGCGATCACCATCACGAGGATGGCGTGCACCTGGTAAGCCAGATCCCGCGCGTAACTGGCCCCGATCGCGGCAAGCACCACGATCAGACCAAGCGCGATGAGCTTGATGTAATTTGACATTTTGCGTCCCTTTGCCATGTCCCGCACGATTCTGACGGCGCGCCGGACTCCTTTGACTGGCAGCCGTAATGTAGAATGGCGGCGCAAGTCGCTTTGATCTGTGTCAAGACGGCTGGGCGTTTTCTGTGACACGCATTGGGTCAGAGATGCCAGAACGGTGACGTGTTTTGACGCACCGGAACCATGAGGTTGAAATGTCCTACAAATCCCTGCTCACCGTGATGACGGATGTCAAATCTGCCAAACCCGCGCTTGAGCAAATGGTGGCCCTTGCCCAGGCGCAGGATGGCCATGCCGAGGCGTTGTGTCTGGGCGTCGATCGCAGCCAGACCGGGTACTACTATGCCGGCGCGAATGCGCTGATCCTTCAGGAAACCCTGAGCCGCGCCAATGCCGAGGCCGACGAGATCCTGGATTTTGCCGAGGACTATCTCGGCAAGGCCGGAATCCGCTGGTCGGCCGAGAACGGCGTCGCGCAGATTGCGGATCTGGGGCGGCACGTGGCCCATCGCGCCCGGTTTTCAGACTTGGTCATCCTGCCCCGCCCCTATGGCGAGGATCGCGGCGCCGAGGCCGAACCCATCGTCGAGGCGGCGATGTTCGAGGGCCACGCCCCGGTGCTCGTCGTGCCTGACAACGCGGAACCGGTGTCGAACCCGGGCACCATCCTGATCGGCTGGAACGAAAGCGTCGAGGCCATGCGGGCGATCCGCGCCGCGCTGCCGTTCCTGATCGCGGCGGATGGCGTCCGCATCGTCGTCATCGATCCGCCGCGCCACGGACCCGACCGCTCGGACCCCGGCGGGATGCTGTCACAGATGTTGGCGCGGCACGGCGTCAAGTGCGAAATCGACGTGCTGAGCAAGACCATGACCCGCGTTTCCGACATCCTGAACCGCCATGCGGCCGACACCGATGCCGACATGATCGTGATGGGCGCCTATGGCCATTCGCGGTTCCGCGAGGCCATTCTGGGCGGCGCCACGCGGAACATGCTGGAACAGGCAACTGTACCCGTTTTCATGGCGCATTGAAGCGGCTGCCGACCGGGGCGGCGTCGGATGCACCGCGCCGCCGCGGTCAGTCGGCCCGGCGGATCAGCCCGATGATGAACAGCAGGACTACGGCCCCGATCGTGGCGTGAATGATCGTTGCCAGGACGCCGCCACCGGCGGCAAATCCCAGAACCGGGAACATCAGCCCGGCAATGAAGGCGCCGACCACGCCGACGATGATGTTGCCGACAAGGCCGAAGCCGCGCCCTTCCATGATCTTGCCGGACAGCCACCCGGCGATCGCGCCGATGACGAGCATGCTCAGCAGACTGCCAAATTCCATGACGGTCGTCTCCTATGCGTTTCCCTGCGGCCACTAGAGCACGCACCGCCGCAAAGGTCACGCGCGCACGTGGTGAATGCCCCGAAACTGTGCCCGCAGCGCACGCGTGTCCGCCGCCACCTGCGCTGGATCGTTCGTTGTCAGGCCGCGCGCGATCAGGGTCGCCAGATCCGCCGCGTTCTGCGGTTCGACACCGCGCCGGACCAGTTCGGGCGTCCCGATGCGCAACCCGTTCATGTCGCCCTGCACCGTGTCGATCGGCAGGCCGATGCCGCAGGCGAGAAAGCCCGCCTTGCGCAGGGTCTTCGATGCGGTCTGACCGCCGCCGAATGCCGCCGCCTCGACCGCGAATTGGTGGGAGCGTGTTGCGACGCCGCCCCCCTTGAACACCGGCAGGCCCTGCGCCTCGAGCGCGGCGGCGAGCGCCTGCGCCAGATCGACCATGGCCTGACCATAGGCCCGCCCGCATTCGATCCAGTCGAGCATCGTGATCGCCAAGGCGGCGGATTTCGCGGCGTCGAAATTGGCGGTCATGCCGGGAAAGGCGATGGCGTCCAGCCGTTCCGCGATGTCGGGTTCGTTGGTCACGATCAGCCCGCCCGCCGGACCGCCGAGACTCTTGTAGGTGCTCATCGTCATCAGATGCGCGCCCTCATCCAGCGGATTGGCCCAGATGCCGCCCGCGATCAGACCGCACTGATGCGCGGCGTCGAACAGCACCCTTGCGCCGATCTCGTCCGCGATCTCGCGCACCGCGCGAACCGGATGCGGGAACAGGTTCAGCGATCCGCCCACCGTGATCAGGCTTGGGCGATGCGCACGCGCCAGGGTCCGCAAGCCGTCCAGATCGAGCGTATAGCCATCGCCGTTCACCGGGGCGTCGATGGTGCGCAACCCGTACAACCCCGCGCATCCCGCCTGGTGGTGGGTGACGTGCCCCCCGATGCCGGCCGGGGGCGCGATGATCGTGTCGCCCGGCCGGGTCAGCGCCATGAAACCATAAAGGTTGCCCAGCGCGCCCGAGCCGACGCGGATCTCGGCGTAACGCGCGCCGAAGACCCGCGCCGAGAGTTCGGCGGCAATCACCTCGATCTCTTCGATGGCTTCCAGCCCCATCTCGTACTTGTCGCCCGGATAGCCCAGCGACGGCCGGCTGCCGAGGCCCTCGGCCAGAACCGCCTCGGCGCGCGGGTTCATGACGTTGGTCGCGGGATTGAGGTTGAAGCACTCGACGTCGTGGATTTCACAGTTGCGGGCGACCAGCCGGTCGATCCGGTCGGCGACCTCCGCGGCGGACGCTGCCGAGGCTTTTTCCGCGATCTCCTGAACGCGGGCTTCGCAGGGCTGTGGAACCCAGGGGCGGCGGGCGAGTTGTGGCATTCGAACCTCCTGTTGTTGCGCACAGCATGCGGTTCAGGGGAATTACCTGCAAATCAGAATTCTAAAAAGCTAGGGTCAGAAAAAATGAGCCTCAGCCCATGCCTGTCGCACCTCCGCGTCCGAAACCACTTCCGCTGAACGCGCTGCGGGCGTTCGAAGCCGCCGCGCGGCTTGGCGGCTTTGCCGCCGCTGCGGACGAACTTGGCGTCACGCCGGGCGCGGTTTCGGCCCATGTGAAGGCACTGGAAGAGGAGTTGGGCGCCCCGTTGTTCGACCGTTCGCCGCGCGGCGTCGCGTTGACGGCCCTGGCGCTGCGCGTCCTGCCCCGGCTGACCGAGGCTTTCGATGCCCTCGGTCACGCCACCCAGACGCTGCGGACCGAGGCCTGGCCGCACGTCGTCCACATCGTCGCCCTGCCGTCGGTGGCGCAGCTCTGGGTGTCGCCGCGACTGCCCGAACTCCGGGCGGCGGCCCCGGATATCGAAATCTCGCTGACAGCGATGGAGACCCCGCCAAATCTCAAACGCGCGCCCTATGACCTGTACCTGTTCTACGGTGAGGGACCGGGCGAAGCTTTGGCGCCGGACGTAATTTTCCCGGTCTGTTCGCCGTCCCTCGCCGAGCGCCTGAAACACCCCACCGACCTGCTGGACGTTCCGTGCCTGACGGACTCCACCTGGTCGGACGACTGGACGCTATGGGCCGACAAGGCGATGCCGGACACGGAATTCACGCCGCGGGGGCCGGCCTTTTCGCTTTATGCCCTTGCCGTCGAGGAGACCGTCAATGGCGCCGGCGTTCTGATCGGTCACGAGGCATTGGTCGCGCCATTTCTGCGTCGGGGGCTGCTCGTCGCGCCATTTGAGACCCGCGTCACATTGGAAAACGAACTGCGGCTCTGGAGCCCGGTTCCGATCAAGAAAAACTCGGCCGTCGGGCAGGTCGCCAGATGGTTGCGGGAGACGGCCTAGACCAGAAAGCCGCCATCCGAATCGTCGCCGGCCTCTTCGATGAGGCGGCCCATGTCCGGAATCGTCACGTGCCGCTTGCCTTCCAGATGGATGACGCCATCGCGCTTCAGCGCCGAGATCTGGCGGCTGACGGTCTCGAGCGTAAGGCCGAGGTAATCCGCCATCGCCTCGCGCGTGAGCGGCAGATCGAACACGATGGGGCCGGACGAGCCCTTCTTAGTCAGCGAGGCGTCGCGGCGGGCGATGATCGACAACAGGCTTGCGATCTTTTCGCGCGCCGTCTTGCGGCCCAGCACCAGCATCCATTCACGCGCCGCATCGAGTTCGTCCAGCGTCATCTGCAAAAGACGGTGCGCGATATGCGGCGTGCGGTTCATCAGCTCTTCGAACGGTTTCTTGCGGAAACAGCACATGACGATGTCGGTGGTCGCCACGACATCATATGCAGCCGATTCGCGGCCCGGGCGGCCGACGAAATCGCTGGGCAGCAGCAGGCCCACCATCTGCGTGCGCCCGTCCTCCATCGTCTGCGTCAGCGATGCGATTCCCGAGACCACGGAGCCCACGAAATTCATCTGATCGCCTGACCAGATGATCGTCTGTCCGGCTTCGAAACTGCGGTAATACTTGATCTCTTCCAGTTCCGAAAGCTCGTCCTGGTCGCAATGGGCGCAAACGGCGCGATGCCGGATCGGGCAATCGCTGCAAGCCGAATGGTCGAGTTGTACCTGGAGCGTCATGCGTTCACCCACTTGATCTCGGTCAATGTTTCCGAACCGGTCGTCCTCTATCGGTACCTTTATGATAGCGAAATCTCAATTGGCAAAGCTCGGACTTTTTGACGCGAAAGTTCCGCGCTACACAAGCTACCCGACCGCGCCCCACTTCTGCAATGACGTGGGGCCGGATTTGTTTGGCGACTGGATTTCGCGCATTGCGCCCGGCGCTTCGATTTCGCTCTACATCCACGTGCCGTTTTGCCGGCGGCTGTGCTGGTTCTGCGCCTGCCGCACCCAGGGAACGCAGACCGACAACCCCGTCATTGCCTATGTCGATACGCTGAAGGCCGAACTGGACCTGCTGGCGGCGCGATTGCCGCGTGGCGTGACGCTGTCGCGGCTGCATTGGGGCGGCGGTACGCCGACCCTGCTGAATGCGGACCTGATGCGCGATCTTGCCCAGCGCATTCTCAGCATCGTGCCGCTTGGCGAAGACGCCGAGTTCTCGGTCGAGATCGATCCGAACGAAATCGACGAGCACCGCCTGGACGTGCTGGCCGAGGCCGGCATGAACCGCGCCTCGATCGGGGTGCAGGATTTCGACGGCGAGATCCAGAAGACCATCGGCCGGATCCAGAGCTACGAAACCACCCGCAAGGCCGCCGACATGATTCGGGCGCGCGGCATCGCCAGCCTGAACGCGGACATCCTGTTCGGCCTGCCGCACCAGACCAAGGCGCGGATGACCGAAAGCGTGCAGAAACTCCTGTCGCTCAACCCCGATCGAGTGGCCCTGTACGGCTATGCGCATGTGCCGTGGATGGCCAAGCGGCAGCAACTGATCCCGTCGGACGCCCTTCCGACGCCGGAACAGCGGCTGGAATTGTTCGACACCGCGCGCCGCCTGTTCCTGTGGGACAATTACGCCGAAATCGGCATCGACCATTTCGCCACGCAGGACGATGGCCTGACACACGCGCTCAAGGCGGGGCGTCTGCGGCGGAACTTCCAGGGGTATACCGACGATCAGGCCGAGGTGCTGATCGGCGTCGGGGCCAGCTCGATCTCGCGGTTCCCGCAAGGGTATGCGCAGAATGCGCCTGCGACCTCGGCGCATACGGCCGCCATACGGGACGGTCGGTTCTCGACCGCGCGCGGGCATCTCTTCAAGGGGCAGGACATCCTGCGGGCGCGCCTGATCGAGGCGCTGATGTGCGATTTCCGCATTCAGTCCGCCGAGATTCTGCGGGACCACGATGTTGCGCCGGCAGACCTGGATCGGATGTTCGAGGACGCCGCCCGGGCGTTTCCGGACATGCTGCGCATCACCGACGAGGGCCTTTTCATTCCGCCCGAGGCGCGCCCGCTGACCCGGATGATCGCGCGCAGCTTTGACGCCTATGACCTGAGCAAGGCCGGGCACAGCTCGGCCATCTGAGAAAAAAACGCGGGCGTCTTCGGATGTCCGCCTAATATTCGAGCAGGGGCTTGACGCCCGCCACCCGGATTTCCCACACTCGGAAGGCCGGGGCAGTCCTGTGTCCCGTGCTCGAGGCAGGGTGAGCAACAGGCAGTGAGTGGCGGCGCCAGGGCGTCCGGCATTTCCCTTTCGTGCAGCGGAACTGCAACCAGAGAGAGGGACAGCACCCATGCGCGTCTTCACCGTCCTCGGCCCGAGCCAATCGGGCAAATCTACCCTCGTCGAGGCCATCAGCCGCCTCGACGACCGCCCCACCACATTCGACGTATCCGGGACCGTGCATCTGCACGGTTTTTCTTACTTGGGCGAGCCGTGGTGTGCGGTCGATGTGGACGGCGGCGGCGATGCGCTGGCCTATGCCGGGCCTGCCATGGCCATCTCGGACGCGGCGGTGGTGGTGGTGCCGCCCGATCCCGACGCGGCGGTACTGTGCGCCCCCTATCTGCGGCTGGTGGAGGAGGCGGGTATTCCCTGTTTCCTGTTCATCAACCGGATGGATCATCCCAATGGCCGGGTCCGCGACATCATCGCGGCGCTTCAGACCTATTGCGCGCACCACATCGCCCTGCGGCAGATTCCCATCCGCGAAGGCGATCAGGTGGTCGGTGCCGTGGACCTGATCTCGGAACGGGCGTGGAAATACCAGGAGGGCCAGCCCTCGGCCCTGATCGAGCTGCCGAAATCGGTCGAGGATCGCGAACAGGAGGCGCGTGCGGAGCTGCTCGAAACCCTGTCGGACTTCGACGACCATCTGCTGGAGCAGCTGATCGAGGACAAGCAGCCGCCCAGCGCGGAAATCTACGACCTCGCGGCGCAGGTGCTGCGCAACCACCAGATCATCCCCGCCTGTCTGGGCGCGGCGAGTCACGGCAACGGTCTGACCCGCCTGATGAAGGCGCTGCGCCACGAAGCGCCCGAGTTCGACATTGCCGCAGGGCGGGACGCCGCAGGAGAAAGCGCCCGCGCAATCGCAGGATTTGCCGATGTCAAGAAACACATCGGCAAGATCATCGTGCTTCGGGGCCTTGGGGACGGCGTCAAGGCGCATGAGGCGCTTGGCGGGGAAACCGTGGGCAACCTGACGACGCTGGACGCAAAGACCCAGATTCCCGTGCTCGAAGCCGGGCACATCGGACTGGCGGTGAAATCCGATCACCTCAACCCCGGCAACCTGTATGACGGCAACACGGCCACCGCGTTGCCGGATTGGGCCGGTTCGCACCCGCCGGCGCATCGGCAACTGGTGTCTCCGACGCATGAACGCGACGATGTGCGCCTGTCCAACGCGCTGGCGCGGCTGGCCGAGATCGACCCCGGCCTGCACCTGAGCCAGGACGAGGGCAGCGGCCATGCCATCCTCAGCACCCAGGGACCACAGCACATGCGGCGCATCACCGCCAAGCTGGCCGAGGATTTCGGAATCGAGATCGAGGCCGAAACGGTCGAAACCGCCTATCGCGAGACCATCCAGAAACCGGTCGAGCATCACCACCGGCACCGCAAGCAATCCGGCGGTGCGGGCCAATTCGCGGATGTGGTGATCACGGTCGAACCGATGGCGCGTGGCTCGGGCTTTCAGTTCGACGAGGTGGTCAAGGGCGGTGCCGTGCCCAAGAACTACATCCCGTCGGTGGAGCAGGGCGCGCGGGATGCCTTGGCCCAAGGCCCCGAAGGCTTTCCCGTCGTCGATGTCAAGGTGACGCTGAAGGACGGCAAGCATCACAGCGTGGACAGTTCGGACTATGCCTTCCGGACCGCGGGCAAGAACGCCGTGCGCGAGGCGCTGCCGCTGGCCAAGCCGGTCGTCCTGCAACCGATCCTGCGCGCGGAAATCCACCTGCCGTCGCTCTATGTTGGCGATCTGGTGCCGACCATCAGCTCGCTGCAGGGGCAGGTTCTGGGATTCGAGGGCAACCCGGACGCGCCCGGATGGGAGATCTTCAATGCGCTGCTGCCGGCGGTGGCGGAGGACGAGTTGCACCGCACTCTGGCCAGCGCCACGCGCGGCACCGGCTGGGTGAAGCTGACCTTCGATCATTACGAGGAACTGAGGGGGCAATCGCCCAAACTGTCCCGCGAAAAGGTCGCGAGTGCCTGACTGGATGGCGCCGGGCCAGTCAGGATTGGCCCGGCCTTCCTACCCCGCCGCCGCGATCAGTTCGCGGGTGTAATCCGTTCGGGCATTCTCGAACAACTCTTCGGCGGTGCCCATCTCGATCACGTCGCCGTTTCGCATCACCATGACCTTGTGAGACATGGCCCGCACCACCTTCAGATCGTGCGAAATGAACAGGTAGGCCAACCCGTGCTTGCGCTGCAGCGCGCGCAGCAGTTCGACGATCTGGACCTGAACGGTCATGTCCAGCGCGCTGGTCGGTTCATCCAGCACCAGCAGTTTCGGGCGCAGCACCATGGCCCGCGCAATGGCGATCCTCTGCCGCTGGCCGCCGGAAAACTCGTGCGGATAGCGGTCCATCGCGGCGGGATCGAGACCGACCTCGGTCATCACCTCGGCCACTAGCTCGCGCTGCGCGCGATGCGGATCGACCTTGTGGATGGTCAGCCCCTCGGCAATGATCTGCATGCAGGTCATGCGCGGGCTGAGCGATCCGAACGGATCCTGGAACACGATCTGCATGTCCTTGCGCAGCCGCCGCAATTCGCGCGTGGACCAGTTCCGCACGTTCTGGCCGCGAAAGGTGATGCCGCCCTCGGACGAGATCAGGCGCATCAGGGCAAGCGCCAACGTCGTCTTGCCCGAGCCGCTTTCCCCGACGATGCCGAGCGTTTCCCCGGCGCGCACGGTTATGTTGGCATCGTTGACCGCCTTGACATATCCCACGGTACGTCTCAGGAACCCGCGCTGGATCGGGAACCAGACCTTGAGGTGATCGGTGCGTGCGATTTCCTCGGCATCCGCGGGTACCGGATCGGGCGCGCCAGAGGGTTCGGCGGCCAGCAGTTTCTGGGTGTAGGGATGCTGCGGATTGTCGAAGATCTCAGCCACAGGGCCGGTCTCGACGATTTCGCCATCCTTCATCACGCAGACCCGGTCGGCGATGCGGCGCACGATCCCCAGATCGTGGGTGATGAACAGCATCCCCATGTTTTCCTGTTTTTGCAGATCCGCCAGAAG
>NZ_JBXWRY010000061.1:0-18043 GCF_059613135.1 Ruegeria sp. BHSB196 | reverse complement strand
ATAGCTGCGTGCCAGCATCAGGAAATCGATATCCGCCCCAACCCCGAACCAGCGGAACGTCAGAAAGGCCGACGCCAGAACATACCCTAGCACCGCGCCCAGAAGAGCAAAGCACATGACGCCAAGTGCGATCCGCGCCTTACCCATGCGTCACGCCCTTTTCGCCATCGCTATCGACATGCCGCTCGCGTTGAACATCAATTTCTTCATTGGCGATCTCATCGAGGACGTGCTCGATCGCCACGCTGTTCGCCAGAGCGGCATCGCTCTGCAGATAAGCCTTAGCCGCATAGAGCCGGTCCAGGCGGTCTTCGATATGTTCCTCCAGAGCGGTCTCATCGCCAATCGCCAAGTCCGGGGTGCCCTCTTCACTGACCAGTTCCTCCATCTCAGCACGCAAGGTCTCGCGTTCCTGATCGTTTCGGAATGGATCTACGGTTGGATCGTCCCTCATACGAATCAGGATTTCTGCAGTGGTCGGCGGCAGCCGGTCGATGATGGCTTCCTGCCGGTCGGTCTCCACCGTCCCACTGTCTTTAAGAACCTCGGCATCTGCCAACACACGGCCCAGATCACTGTGCACCTGGTCAAGGCGGTCGATCGCCTTCTCCAACTCATCGGCGCGTGACAGGTCAAAGCCTTCCTTTTCGGCAATCGCATTCAAATCCTGTCCAAGCCATTGCCGCTCGAGCGCGGCATTGCCCGCGCCGATTTCAACCCGGCGCGTCACCTCTTGCGCGTCAATTCCGGTGCCGTTCAAAGCCTGCTGAAGACGTTCTGCCAGAGCTGGATTCTGCAAAGCGCCTTGGGCCTCAGCCCGTATATTCGCAGCTGAATAGATCCCACTTTTGGACGCGTCTTCGAGCAACGTGTGGGACTGCGTTCCCATAGGACTCAGATGTGACAAAGAGCGATAGATGTCGTTCAGCTCATGCTCCAGCGCCGCACGCCGCTCCACCGGGGCGTCCGCCACAATGCGCTCGGCTTGGTTGATCTTGTCGTGAAAGGCATCCACGACCTCATCAAACGAATGCTGTTCTTCGGCCATGCCATATACCTTTCCATCTGCTTCAATCGGTTTGCCCTGCTCCAATAGCGTCGCGGCCTTGTCCAAGGCTGCTGCAATGTCATGCTGGTTCTCGCGCGAGGCCTCGGCCGCTAAGCCGCGATAAAGCCGCGCGTTCTGCGCCACCTCAGCCAAGGCACGGTCAAGCTCCGGCCCCACGCGCTCACGCTCGGTCAGCTTCTGCCCCGTGGCTTCTGCGCGGCGCTGGTCTGCATCGCTTGGCCTCTTCGTCGTGATCCCTCGCTCCAGCTTTCGCGTCGCCTCAAGCCGCAGCCCATAGCGGTCCGACACCTCCACCATCGCTTCGCGAAAACTGTCGTAGTTGAAATGGTGCCCTTCTTTCAGAAAGAAGAATTCACCGTCCTTGCTGCGCCGGTTCAGGACGATATGCGCGTGCGGGTGATCCCGGTCCTCATGCACGGCTGCGATGTAGTCGAAGTGGCTGCCTTCGCCCTGAAAGAAACGCTCGCAAATCTCGCGCGTGATCTCGGCGACATCCTCGCCATGCGTGCCAATCGGGAAGGCCATCAACAGATGCGAAGTGTGCCCCAGCTTGGGATGAAACCCCTCACTCCACTGCGCTGAAAACCGGTGCGTGACCTGTTCGATCTCTTTGGCTGACAGAACGCTCTGGCCGTCATAGGTGCCACGGCTGTCGATGATGAAGCTCGACTTTGTGGTCAGGTATTCCAGCTGGTTGCGCAGCTGCGCTTTGTTGTGCGTGCCGCCATCGCGAATGGCTTTGAAGATGGCGGGTGAATGACCCATGGCCGCGCGTGCCATCTGCTTGGCGCGGGCTCGCGGCACACTTCCGCGAATGCGGCTCCAGTCGCGATCGAAGAAGGCCTCCTGCGCGGCGGCAATGGCACTATTCCGAGCCATCGGCAAAGCCTCCCAGAACGCGGGCAACCTCACCCGAAAGTGCGCTACGTCGGCGCTGCGCCATGTCTTGAACCTGGTCAGCGATGTCGAAGATCAGCTCGGCCAAAGCGCGGACCTGAGCATGGGCGGAATTGCCATAGGGCGGCGTCTTGCCCTGGCGCTTGGCCTCGTTCAGGCGCTGCGCAATTTGGTTGATATTGTTGCCGGTGCGATTGAGTGAGGCAGAGAGCCCCTGCATCTGGTTCACTAGTTCATCATCGGGAACAAACAGATCGTTCGACGCATGGATCAGCCGCCGCAGCCCCTCGGCACGGCTGGCAATATCATGCCGCGTCAGCACGGCATCGAAGCCCGCAAGCTCCTTTGGCGTGAGCCGGACATTCACCAGCTCAGAGCGCACGCGGGCATCCAACTTGCGACTTTGATCGGCCTTCAACGTGTAGAAGATGCTGCGGGTCGTGACGCCGAATTCGCGGGCCAGATCCTCGATCGGCACCCCTTCGGTACGCTTGCGCACGATGGCAAAACGCTGGTTCTGCGTCAGTCGCTTGTGCCGTGGTGCGCGTGGTCGGCCCATGTGAAGTAATCACCCCTATTTCTTGCCAGCATCATACAGGCAGCCCTGTTATGGCATTTCGCCATAATTGATTCAATATTATAATATTGCATCAACTACCTGTATTCCGTTTGGAGCAGCCATAGGCTGCGACCGCCGGGCAGAGCCCGGCCACTGGCGCAAGGCATGGCACCACTAATCGTGGTTCCATGCCTCAGCATCACCAAGCAATTGCAGTGCTATTGCGCGGGCCGCGCCTTCGGCGCTGGTATAGGTTTGATGATCGGGCAGCTCGTGCAGATCAAAGGGTTGCTGAGGATCGTTCGGTGTCTCAACTCGGACATAGATCGCCCAGCCATCAATCAGTGCTGGATCATCACAATACTCCTGACCGCCGTCGGGCAGATTGCAAAACCCATGTAGGTGCACACTGGCGCGACCCTCTCGGGCCGCCTGCCTGATGTCAGAGTATTTCATGGCAAACCTTTGCACTTTCCCCGATGAAAAATTCGTCAGGCTCGCCGTTCAGACGGGTGCCATTCCGATTGGTCAAACCGATAGCCGACCCGTTCCGCGTGAATGTGATGAGGAATTGCCCAAGGCGATCACGCGTCACCACATACCCGCTGTTGACCCAATGAACGCGGTTGCCCGCGTCCATTGCTGCTTTGATGTCTTCCAAGGTCATCGCAACGCCTCCTCAAGGATTGCGAGAGCCCCAAGACAATCGTCGATATAGGGCTGCTCCTCACCGTCCAGATCGTTCAGTTCCAGCCGGTTCAACACCGCGTAAAGCGTGGCGCGGGCCTCACGGGCGGCGCTGCGCAAGCTGACGGTATCTTCCAGACGCGCAGTCGCAAAATCATCGCTGTGATAGTCGGGGATCATCGGATTTCTCCCGCCTTGTGTTTCCAACGCGGCGTGATGTCTTTGAACGACACAGTGAAGGACGGTAGCGCGTCAAAGCCGTTCGAGCTTTTGACCACCTTCACCTTGGCGCAATCATCCTCGACGCTGAGGATCTCGACGCAGAACACGCCGCCCAAACCCGACGGAACAACGATTTCCTTCAGCTCGTGCCGATGCTTCCCGCAATAGACGCAGGTGCTATAAAGCCCGTCGATGATGTGACCGCCGGTCGCGCGATCACAGTCGCAGGTCCAGAATTTCGGGGGCTGATATTTGTGAGCCATTTGTGGCCTCCTCTTGGGTGCTGCGGTTGGGGCTTGCGCCCCCTTCCGCCGATGGGCTGCACACCGGCCAATCTGATCTGACCGAATACGCATGTATTCGGCGGAACAGAGTGGGTGGGGGCACAGCCCGACCCACGGCCCAGGAGCGGCCAGTCAATGGGTCAAAGCCAGCAATTGGCGCGGCCCGCAGCGCGCCCCGCGCGAGGACACGGGTTGCAGACTTTGACGACGCGCCCGCGCGGCGCTTGCCCATTGACGGGACACGACAGGGATGTTGGGCGGACCAATCAAATTTAAAGAAGCCTGAAGGAGGTGAGCGGGCTGAAAGCCGGTCGATCCTCCGCACAGTCCGTTTCTCAGGGCGGCCCGTGCGCAGCAGCACCGGCCACAATTTCTCATTTCATCCCCCGAGGCCTGCGCCCCGCCACGTGAGGCGGGGCGCAGGTGCTCAAAGCTCAACACCGGCTTTCAAGTTGCCGTCCGGATCCAGCCATTTGCGCGCCTCTGCGCAGTCCAAGCAAATACAAGTGCCACTGCCTTTCACGATGACCGGCGCAAGAAAGATCACCGGATTTGACGCGCCGCATTTGCGGCACGTCATCGGGGGTAGGATTGCGGGGCCGCTCATGCTGCGGCCGCTTTCGATTGACCTGCTGCTGCTAAAACAAAATCGGCTGCCTTCTGCGCCTCGGACGCCGCGCGGAAAATCGCCCGCTTGTCCTCTTTGAGAGCTTTCAACCACCCTTCAACATAAGCGGCGCTTTGGTCGAATTCCGGCGCGACGCCAATCTGAGCACCAAGGAAACAAGCACCGATTTCCGCCACCAGCTCTTCAAAGGCATAGGCCTCACGGTTCGCAAATTTCTTGATCCGCTCAAGCCGCTTTTCGCTGCCGGTCCAATGGATCACCTCATGGGCCAATGTCCCATAATAGCCTACCGCATTGTGAAACGTGGCAATCGGTGGCATGTGGATGTGATCTTTGGCAGGGCTGTAATAGGCGCGCGGGTCATCACTGGTGAGGATCTCCGCCCCCGTCCTGCTGAAAAACGCCTCAAGCTCGGGATCTTCCGCCGTGCCAAGTTCGCGCGGGGCCTCGGGACGGATGTAGTAATCCTCCGGCAAACCCTCGATCTGATCCGCGTTAAACACGCGATAGGCGCGCGCATAGGGCAGCTCCTCCTCGATGCCCAATTCGTTTTCTCGGGTAAACGTCCCGTATTTGACCACGGTCGACGACGTTTCGCCTTTGCGGACCTGTCCACCCAGTTCCTGCGCCTGTTTGTAGGTCATCCAGCGGCTGGACACATAGCCATGCTTGGCCGCCATGACCCAGAGCATCAGGATATTAATCCCGCGATACTCCTCGCCATTGTGTCGGGTCGGAAGGGCAATGCCGGACGCGCTCCCTGTCCACGGCTTGCGCCATGGCGGCGTGCCCGCCTCGATCTCTGCGATAATGGTGTCGGTGACATGGGCATAAACATCAAACTTCGGTGCCATTTGTGGCCTCCTCGATCAAAGTGACGCGGGTGAGGCTTCGCGCCCCCTTCCGCCGATGGGCTGCGCCTCGGCCACCTGATCTGACCGAATACGCATGTATTCGGCGGAACAGAGTGGGAGAGGGCAAAGCCCGACCCACGGCCCTGAACGGGGCTGTCAATCGGCCACATTTGCGAAGAAAATGTCTGCGCCAAAATCAGACGCCAATTTGCCCCGCGAGGAATGGCTCGCCCGCGAGACAGGGGAAATTGGTGGCTTATTTTGGGGATGACCCAAGGTTGACCGCCACGGTCAGGGATGTTGGGCGGACCAAACAAAAAGAATGATGTCTGGATCGGGGCGAGCGGGCCATCGGCCCGTTGAGTCTCGGTTCAGTCCGTTTGCAAAAGCCGTCCTCACGGGACGACAATCATGTAATTTCGTGGTTAGACTGAGATGTGCAAGAAATCTTTAGAATCATGTTTTCAAGGAACAAATCGTGCAATCAGAGGGCTCATTCGGTCGAACAATCCAGCTTTTTCTCGTAGACGGGAAGCCAACTGGGCTGCGAAAAGCGACAATCCATGGCTGGACAGGTTTCCTTTTTGTAAGCGGCGCTTCAGCTTTCGGCGACCTGACCGCTCGTGAAGAAGTTGATCGGACCGGCATCTACATCCTATCAGGTCCTGATCCCGAAAAAGCCGGTGTAACCCGCACCTATATTGGCTCCGGAAATTCCGTGGCCGAGAGGATCAAGCAAAGCGCGATCAAAAGAGATTTCTGGGAAACGGCCATCACCATCACGACAAGTGACGATGACCTTTCCAAAGGGCACGCGGAATATCTGGAGGCGCGGCTCATAGAACAAGCCGCCCAAGCAGGCCGCGTCACGTTGGATAACGGCACGCAGCCGGACACCAGCAGGCGACGATTGCCCGAGGCTGACGTTGCAAACATGGAGCAGTTTCTATCAAATCTGCGGATCATCCTGCCCGTAATCGGACTGGATATGCTCAAGCCACAACCGCGCGCGGTGACACAGACAGCGAAGCCAGTCGACGAACGAACCGCAGGTGAAGTGCAATTCGAGATCCGCCACAAGAGCGGCGTCAGAGCGACCGCTGTCGAGGAAGATGGTGAATTCGTTGTACTGGAAGGGTCTGAGGCGCTGACCGAAACTGGCTATGTCCAACAAAGCTACGGCAGCTTGAAGGAAAAGCTCATATCCGACGGCACTCTGGTCGCCGACGGCAATCAAAAACTCCGCTTCACAAAACCCTGGTCGTTCAATAGCCCTTCAGCCGCCGCTGCTGTCGTCCTGGACCGAAACAGCAACGGACGCCTGGAGTGGAAGGTCAAGGGATCAAAACAGACGTATCACGACTGGCAACAAACAGAAGCAAAACAGCCATCGTAGGGCACCCGAACGTCTTGGCTAGACCTGCCCGCCAACACCTTTGAATTTTTCGACAAAAGCTGCAATCTTTTCGAATACGGTCGTCTTCTTGGTCCGAAACTGAGGATTTAGTGGGCTCATCTTGGGGAGTATGGCATTGAGGTCAGCACCGTTTTCACTTGCAAATTCGCGTTTTATGGAAGCAGAAATATAGCGCCTTGCCGCGTCGGAATTTAGATCTTCCGACTTGATAAGCTCGTCTACCTCTTTGCGTTGCTCCTCCCGAGCAAAAGAGAAAAATGCATCGATCACACCTGCCTTATCATCAATCTGATCAAGATCAGTCTGGTTGATAAAGTCCACAATCAGGCTCTCTTTGGCACGATTTCCAAGGCTGCCGCGAATGACGCGGCGAGCATCCTCGATCAGATCCCCTTTGCTCTTCACCTTTTTGTTTTTCTCAAAGATAAGCTCAAGGATGTAGTCGAGGTTAATCTCCTGCGATTTCAGAAGATCCACTTCGAAAACGACATCGTCCCACTCAATATTACTTTGTTCTTGCTCAGCCGAAGACTTTTCCCGCCGCAGCCAATCGCGAATGTCGTTGTATGTTGATCTATAGTCTTGAACTGCTCGGTCTGAAGGCAATTCTATCGCCTCTAGGTCACGTAGATCCTCGTCGCTCAAATAGTGCTTATTCTTGAACTCCTCAACGGCAGCTGGATCTGTTAAATCCAGCGTCTGATAGGCTTTCAATGCTGAAAATTCGTCGTAGTTCCTGAGCACATTCTCAACTCTCAGATACTCACCAAAGAGCTTCGCGAACTCTTTTTTATCTACTTCTTTGACAATCTCGTCTGGCTTTGGAAAGCGCTCGGTCAGCTCCTTTACAACATCAATGAACCCGCGTCGCGCCGCGCCGGTTTCCTGATCAACGAAACCATTCATATACTCGTCGTAGCTCTTCTCAAGCACGACGTTCTTTGTGTTCTTGTCACCGAACAGCGTGATCGCATCAACGGTCGCTTGCTCAAGGTCCCTGAACGCCACGATATTGCCGAACGTCTTGGTCGCATCGTAAATCCGGTTGGTTCTGGAAAACGCTTGCATCAAGCCATGGAAGCGAAGGTTTTTGTCGACAAACAAGGTGTTTAGCGTTGGCGCGTCAAAGCCTGTAAGGAACATGCCGACGACAATAAGTAAGTCGATTTCTTTCGAGCGAACCCGGCTGGCAAGATCGCGGTAGTAGTTTTGAAAGCCACCGCTATCGACACCAAAGTTCGTTTTGAAAAAGGAATTGTAATCTTTGACTGCGGCACTCAGGAACTCCTTGGCGCTGCTATTCATCGCTGACACATCGAAGCTCTCGTCCTGAATGTCACCGATCGCATCTTGCTGTTCGTTGGCAGCAAACGAGAAGATCGTGGCGATCTTCAGCGGCTTTTCACTGCCCGCCTGCAGAGCGTTCAAGGTTTCGTAGTAGAGCTTCGCGGCATCCACACTGCTGACAGCAAACATGGCATTGAACCCACTGCTGCCCGCTTGCATCCGGTGGGTTTTTTGGCGGAAGTTGTTCAGAATATACTGAGAGACTTCCCGAATACGTTCTGGATGAAGTAGCGCTTGCTTGTTTTCAGCCGCGCTGAGCTTCTTTTCGTCTTGCTCTGTCTCGATGGCTTTGAACCGGGGACGCACATCGTTGTAGTCGACCTTGAACTTCAGGACTTTTTCGTCGCGAATGGCATCGGTGATCACATAAGAATGCAGCTCACGCCCAAACACCCCCGCGGTCGTTTCAGCCCCTAGCGCATTCTCAGGAAAGATCGGCGTTCCGGTAAAGCCAAACTGGTAAAATCGTTTGAACTTCTTCTTCAGATTCTTCTGAGCCTCGCCAAACTGGCTGCGATGACATTCATCGAAAATGAAGACCACCTGCTGGTCATATACCGGCAGGTCACCCTCCGACTTCATCAGGTTGTTCAGCTTTTGGATCGTTGTGACGATGATTCTGTTATCGTCCTTGCCTAAGTTGCGCTTCAACCCAGCCGTGCTGTCGGAACCGTTTACACTGTCAGGGGAGAACCTCTGGTATTCCTTCATGGTCTGGTAATCGAGGTCCTTGCGGTCCACGACGAAGAAGACTTTATCGATGAAATCCAGCTCGGTTGCCAACCGTGCCGCCTTGAAACTCGTCAACGTTTTGCCGGACCCTGTGGTGTGCCAGATGAAACCACCGCCCTCAGGCTTCCTCCAGTTTTTGGCTTCATATGAGCTCTTGATCTTCCAAAGGATGCGTTCAGTCGCTGCAATCTGGTAAGGCCGCATGATCAGCAACGTGTCGCTGACGTCGAAAACGGAATACTGCAACAGAACGTTCAGCAGCGTACGCTTCTGAAGGAAAGTTGCGGTGAAATCCTTGAGATCTTTGATCAGCTCATTGTCGGACTTCGCCCAGTTCATGGTAAAGTCGAAGCTGTTCTTGTCACGCTTGGTCGTGTTGGCGAAATACCGGGTGTCGGTGCCGTTTGAAATCACGAAGAGCTGCAGAAACTTGAATAGGGAATGCTCGCTGTTGAAGCTTTCCTTGCTGTAGCGGTGAATCTGATTGAAGGCCTCCCGGATCGCCACGCCGCGCTTTTTTAGCTCGATCTGAACCAATGGCAAACCGTTGACCAAGATCGTCACGTCATAGCGATTGGCGTGCGTACCGACCTGCTCGAACTGCTTAATAACCTGCAGCTTATTGCGAGCCATGTTCTTCTTGTCGAAGAGGTAAATGTTCTGGATGCGCCCGTCATCAAAGACGAAATCGTGGATGTCGTCGTCGTGGATTTTGCGGGTTTTGTCGACGATGTTGTCGCTTGGCTTGTCGAGGTAGGTCTCGACAAAACGCTTCCATTCATCATCTGAAAACGTGACGTTGTTCAACTGCTCCAGCTGCACGCGGACATTGGCAAGCATGGCATCTGGGGTCGTCAGAGCAGGTAGGAACTCATAGCCCTGATTGACCAGATCCTGCACCAATTCGCGTTCCAGATCGTCTTCGCTCTGGTAGCGATCGGCGGCATCCCACTCCTTGGTGTACTTGTCGAGGACGATGAAGTTCTTCGTTTCCGCGATGGTTTTCGTCTTCTCAACCATTTTGTTCATCCTGTTGCCAATAGCCGTAATTGTTAATCAAATTGTCCAGTAATACCGCCACGTCTTCCTTTTGCTTCTCCGTCGGGTCTGCGACCTCTTCGAAGGCAAGTTCGCGGTGGCTATAGTGGTTTGTCAGTTTCTTAAGATAATCAGCTCGACCTTCTGGCGCAGTTGAAAGGAGCTTCGTCCAATGCTCGTAGCCCAGAAAATTCGCGGTCTTCTCATAGAGATTTCGTAGCAGATTGAAGTGGTACTTCTGGACACCGTCCTGATCGATGGCATCTCGAAGAATACTGATCAGATGATGATGGTAAGAAAAACTCTTATTGGCCGCGCCATTCTTCGGCTCGAGAAGGAATTGACCCGCCACGTTGCGCTTCAGGAGGTAGCGCGCTGCTCCGCTCAGTTCCTTGCACAACACGTTAAAGAATAGCGGGTTGTGGGTGGTGACGACATATCGAACCCCATCGCCGTTCTCAAAACGGCTGGACGAGATCAAGCCCGCCAAGTCAATCGCCAGTTCGATCAAGTGATTTTCGTCAAGCGAACTGACCGGGTCATCAATAAACACGTACTCTAGATCATCATATTCGTTGTCATCACGTTGAGACGGATCAGGCTCTTTTCTGAGCGCAATGACCTCCTGCAACAATGTATAGAAAACGCTCCAGATAAGGTTGTTTTCCTCCCCCTTGGAGATTTTGACGTTGTTCTCGATATTGTCTCCACCAGTGTACGCAAACCGAATTTCGGGGAAGGTTAAAACGTTGGTTCGTCTTCCCTCAAATTCTCTGACAACCGTTTCAGGGGGGAAGGATGGTGTGATACTGCGGCTAGTGTAATGCTGGAAGTTATTGATGATGTTTAATTCTTGCCCTCTATCCCTCAAGATCCAATCGATGAACGTATTTGGCTGAATGCGGATTTTTCGGTCTTCGTCGCCTTCGGTATCATTGTCCCAGACGAACAAATCCTCAGTGAAAGCACTGTAGTATAGAAACTTCCGCCTTGCCGGGACAGGTTCATCATCCTCAGGATTCTTCGGGGCGATCTCGTTCTTCATTACGCGAGACAGGCGGGTCTTCCCGGTCCCATTGAAGGCATAGATCAACTGAACCTTCTTGTTGGCTGCGTGCAGCTGCTGGGCGATCTCCTCGAGGGTCTGGCCCATTTATGCGGCCTCCTCGGGTTTGGGGAAGCTCAAGAGCAGGTCGCGGTAGTATTCATACTGCTGCTGACGCAACTTGATTTCACGCGGCAGGCCTTCACTGAGCGAGGTGGTCAACGTGTCGAATTTGTCCAGGATAGCAACGATGCGCGCTTGCTCCTCAAGGGACTTTTCGGGGTCGTCTGGATAAGGCACAGCGATCAAGGTCTTCTTGATGTTGTCATTGTATAACCGCTTGATCACACCGCCGTCGGACACGTGCCATTTTGCAATCTGGTAGAAGTAAAACAGGTACTTGTTCAGAACCTTGCTTTCATCATTTTCGAGCCAAACGATATTGCTATCTTGGAAATAGGCTTCTTCCCCATCGAAGACCACGGACCGGCCGATCGTCCCACTGGCGGAAATCAGAACTTCGCCCACCTTTGGGTAACTGTATTTTCTTTTGAACTCCTCGAACAGCTCTCTGGAGATGAAGGCATTGGGCTCTCTGCCAAAGGTTCCGATTTTGAAGAACGGGATATCTCCGTCGGCCGATGTTTGGTTCTTCATCACCCGCTTACACATGCGCACTTCACCAACCCATCCCAGCGGCTTCCAGGCCATGTTTCCCGAAGGGTGGCTTAGAAGTTCGTCTCGGTAGTAGTTGTATTGTTGTTTGCGGGCCTTAAGCTCGGCTGTCAGCTCGGCTGTCAGCTCGGTGAAACTGTCCAGAATCCGAACAATCTCCGCTTGGATCGCAAGTGATTTCTCTGGTTCTTCAGGGCAAGGGATTGGAAAGTTAAGACCTGCAACAACTGACTTTGACAAACGCGGAATACTTGCCCTGCGTACTTGTGCGCGGATCTTCGGCTGTTGAGTTAGCAGCCAATGATAGAGATACTTGCTCAATACTGTGTCGGGGGGCTCAAAAAAATGAACATCATCAGCCGCCCAGAACGCCGACTCACTGTAACCTATTTCGCCGGCCGCCCCTGCACAAACAATGAACGCGGAATCCGGTTGAACGTTGGGCTCATGGTAATAACCCAAGGGCGTCATGCTGTTCTGGTAGACAGCGAAAGCGCCGCTTTCTTCTAGCTGGCTTTTTACGAGCCGCTTTCCGCGTTGAATATGGACCGTGTCTTCAAGCGGTCTCGACACCACTGAAGCACCATCCAGCAGCTTTTCCAGAAAGCTCCGATCGTTCATGCCTCGATCTCCGCAACGATCGCGTCGATGTCCGCACGCAGCTGGTCGATCCTGGCGACAGTGGTTTTAATATCGGCATTCAGCTTGGCAATTTCGACGACTTCGCGGGTGTCTTTGGGCTCGACATAGGCGCTGACGGAAAGGTTGTAGTCTTTCTCTACAATCCTGTCGTAAGGTACAGTTTCGGCGACATGGGACACGTTTTTCTTGTTGTCAAACAACTCCATGATCCGCCCAATATGCCGATCTTCCATGAAGTTGTTGTTCGTGCCTTTTCGGAAAAATTCCTCGCCCGTCGCATCGATGAACTGGACGCCTGTATCGGTCTTATTCTTGGCCAGAACCAGTATGTACACCGCGATGGAAGTGCCGAAAAACAGGTTCGGCGCCAGGGCGATCACCGTTTCAACGAAGTTGTTGTCGACCAGATACTTGCGGATCTTCTGCTCTGCCCCACCACGGTAAAAGATACCAGGGAAGCAAACAATCGCGGCCCGTCCCTTGGCTGACAGGTAGTGCAGCGCATGAAGGACAAAGGCAAAATCGGCCTTCGACTTCGGGGCCAGCACGCCTGCCGGGGCAAAGCGGTCATCGTTGATCAGCGTCGGGTCATCCGCACCCTTCCACTTCACCGAATAGGGCGGGTTCGACACGATGGCGTCAAAGGGTTTGTCATCCTGGAAGTGCGGATCCTCGAGCGTGTTGCCGTACTGGATGTTGAACTTGTCGTAGTTGATGTTGTGCAGGAACATGTTCATGCGGGCGAGGTTGTAAGTGGTGTAGTTGATTTCCTGCCCGAAGAAGCCGTCTTCGATGATGTGCTTCTCAAACTCGTCCTTGGCCTGCAAAAGCAGCGAACCTGACCCGGCCGCCGGATCATAGATCTTGTTGACGCTGGTCTGCTTGTGCATGGCCAGTTTGGCGATGAGCTTGGACACATGGGTCGGCGTGAAGAACTCGCCACCTGATTTGCCCGCGTTGGCGGCGTAGTTCGAGATCAAGAACTCATAGGCGTCGCCGAACAAGTCGCCTTCGTTATCATCGAACTTCAACGGCAGGCCAGCCACGCCTTTGAGGACCTCAGCCAGTCTTTCGTTCTTCTGTTTAACAGTGCTGCCCAGGCGGTTGCTGGTGGTGTCGAAATCAGCAAAGAGGCCATTGATGTCCTGCTCGGACGGGTAGCCACTGGCCGAAGCCTCGATCGCCGAAAAGATCTCGGCAAGGTCCGTGTTCAGACTGTCGTTCTTGCTCGCGGTTTTCACCACGTTTTGAAAGAGTTGGCTGGGGTATATGAAGTAGCCCTTGGTCTTCACTGCGTCGACTTTGGCTTCATCGGGGATGTCTGCGTCGGCCATGCCCGCATAGTTGATGCTGTCGTCGCCACCTTCGATGTAGTTGGTGAAGTTCTCGCTGATGAAACGATAGAACAACGCGCCCAGGACGAACTGCTTGAAGTCCCAGCCGTCGACAGCACCACGAACACGGTTTGCGATGCTCCAGATTTCTCGGCGCAATGCCTCAGCCTGTTGTTGCCCGGTCATTTTTGCTCCCCTTCTTGTTTTTGTTCCTGCTCGGCAATCCAGCGGTCGATCTCGCTTTTGCGAAATCGCCATGCACTTCCCACCTTGAACCCGGGAACCTTGCCCTCAGATGCGAACCGATATGCCGTTTTCTCAGCGATCTTGAGATACTCAGCGAGCTCTTTCACGGTCAAAATGTCTTCGTTGGGCATTTCGAAAATGTCCTCTCTGAGGGATTTGGGTTGAAAATAGTTGAAAGGAGGAGAAGCGGCAAGCTTGGCTTGCTTGAGGTCGTCGAGTTCAGCGCGAAGCAGCTCCAGGGCTGCGTCCCAGGGCGGTGACTCCGCCCTGGCGCTAAGGTCACTCGGTAACCGGATCTTCATCCCGGCGCGGGAAGGCGACCATTTCGACGTCGGGAAACATGCTGTGTTTGACGTTGATCGACGTGATGTTGCCGCTGTCGTCAGTGTTGACGAAGAGGACGCCGCAGCGGTCCCAGAAGTTCTTGCCGTCTTTTTCGCCGGATTTGACGTTCAGTTTCAGAGTTTGAGTAGCCATTTTTTGATCCTCACTTTGAGTGTTTCGATGAACATGACCAAAGCTGGCACCAAGGGGCTGTCAGCGAGAAACTTGCCTCGCGAGGAATGCGCTGGCGCAAGGGAAGTTTCTTGTTGAAGCGGGGCTTGCCCCGCGTCTGCTCCGGCTGCCCGCTTATGTTCAGCAATCAGAAACACGGCGTTGACGATCTGAGTTTGGCACTCACAAACTGAACGGTCTCGTCATGCTGCGTCGCAAGAGCCGAGGAACTTAAAGTAACCGCTGCGGCTTAACGGCTGTCACTCCGGCACTGCAGAATTTCATTCGAATATGTTGTCAAAATCAGATGCAGAGCCCTTGCTGCGTGTTCTTACAAAAAGCTCTAGTTCGAGGGCTGCCAGCAGCGCCAGGATCGTGTCGAGCCGTGTACCGCCCCGCCCGGCCTCAACTTTTGATATCGTTTCCTGCCAAACACCGCTGCGCGTGGCGAGATCGGCCTGCGTCAAGTTTTTCTCTCGACGAGCCTGACGGATCGCATGTCCAAGATCTCGGGGAATTCGAACGAAGTTCTGCAAGCCTACCTCCGGCGCCACCTATGATGCCTAGATCATAATTCCTCTCTATGACCTAACGATCATAAACGCAGCAGTCTAGCCCAGGACAATTTACGCTGCAGCGTAATTTTCCCATTTTTGCGCTGTAGCGTAAATTTCGCACCAGTTCTCCTTTTTGCCCTATGCCAGTTGCACCTACCGAGGGGTTGTTCCATGGTCCGTTGACTTTCAGAAAAACATACCATTTTTTCTGACAAGGAGTTCGAATATGACTACGTCAAACATCAAGCAACGCATCATCGGAAAAGGTCGCGGCGCAATCTTTGCCCCGACCGATTTTCTCGACATCGGATCCCGCGCAAGCGTAGATCAGGCCCTGTCACGCCTTGCTGATCAGGGTGTGATCCGGCGACTGGCGCGGGGGCTGTATGACTACCCGAAGAAGAGCCCGCGCTTCGGGTTTTTGTCGCCTTCCGCCGATGACATAGCAAAGGCTGTTGCTCGAAAGGACGGACAGATCTTGCAACCTTCTCCTTCGATGGCTGCCAATCAGTTGGGCCTTTCCACTCAGGTACCATCCAAGCCGACCTATATGACCGACGGCCCAACCCGCACCAAGAAGGTTGGACGGCAAGTCATACAATTTCGAAAAGCATCTCCCAAAACATTGGTCGGCGCAGGGCATAAGACTGGGGTTGTCTTCCAGGCTTTGCGTTATGTCGGCAAGGACCATGTGGACAGTCAAATCGTCGACCAGATTGCACGCGCACTGGACGACAATGATCGGAAGCTATTGGTTAAGCAAAGCAGACACGTCCCTGCATGGATGCATCCTATCGTGCAACAGATTGTAGAGCGTAGATAGATATCAATGTGTTCGCTGGAGACCGTCTCCAGTGCGATCTACCGCCACATAAGCCTAAAGTAGCTCTACGTATTCGTGCAAAATTTCAGCGGTTTGAAATAGCTCTCGAGCCTTGATCCGCTGCAATAATGCTTCGGCGTCCATATCAGGATTTTTGAACCGCTCACGCATTTTACGCAGGGCAACTACAGCTGCGAGTGAGTCAAGTTCGATTGCATCAGAAATAAACTCGTCGGCCGAGATTGCATCGATGTCAAAAGGGACGAGTGCTTCGCTTGGGAAATCCTTAAGGTTTTCTGTCACAATTACCTGAGCGGATGTTGTGATCGCTGCAGCAAGAACATGGCGGTCATCAGGATCCGGCAACTGCAGACCGGCTTCAAGACCAGTATACCCAGTAACGCACGCTTCGGGGAAAGCGCGCTCCATAGCGGAACGCTGCTTGTTAGTGTCAGCCCCGCCCTTCGTAATCTTGGCTATTGCACCGGCAGTCTCATCCATAATCCTATCGCTCCACCGGGGCCGAAAAAATCCGGCCTCGGCCAGCGACAAGATTATGTTTCTGCGCATCGCGCACGCCAGAACATTAGCGTCAATCAGTGCCGTGAAACGGTCGGCATAGTCACTCATAAAAGATCGTTCTCCATGTCCATTGCCGCGAGGTCAGACAATGCGTCAGAGCGATCAATGTCGCGTTTCTTTTTGTATTCAAACAGATCTGCTGCTTTCACACGGCGATGCCGACCTGTTTTGAAGAAGGCGATTTCACCCTCTTCTAGAAGCTTCACGAGGTGTGGGCGCGACACATTCAACAAATCGGCCGCTTGCTGAGTGGTCAACTCTGCATCCACAGGGATCATCCGGAACCCTCTGCCGCTTGACACCAACCGCAACAACTCCATCAAGGATGCAGCGAGGGCTGGGGCCAAGGTCACCGGTTCGATCTGCTTCTCACCGAGTGCTAGGCTCAGCTCAACGGCCTCATCACCATTCACTTGCGAGGCAAGGATACGGCGAAGACTGTCAGCATTTTCAATTTCAACCTGATCCGGCAAACGTTCTGCGAACGCTTCTTTTGCTTGCATCATCATGGGTTCTCTCCTTTTCACGCGACGGGATCTTGCGCCCCATTCGCAATAATCAAAATAAACGAAATAAACGTAAATGCAAGCAACGCTTCGTTCACAATTTGAAGAACTTCCGAGGTTGGTTAACCCTCTTGCCAGCGGAAGAGCTTTACTTCCGAGCCAAGCCGCATCGCCTCCGATCACCGCTTCGCTCACACCTGCAGCCCCGCAGCGCGCACCTGCTCAGGCGTTACTAGCTTTGAAGCGATCAAGTCTTCGATCTGGCGGTTCGTGATATGGCGGCACAAGGGATGGCGCTCGTGGATCCACTCGGCGAGGCTGGCGCGTCCTTTGGCTTCGGCCTCTCGCGCCTTCTCGCGGTCGGCCTGTAGCTGGGCAAGCCCCTTCTCCCATCGG
Organism: Ruegeria sp. BHSB196; assembly: GCF_059613135.1. Classification (NCBI taxonomy): domain Bacteria; kingdom Pseudomonadati; phylum Pseudomonadota; class Alphaproteobacteria; order Rhodobacterales; family Roseobacteraceae; genus Ruegeria; species Ruegeria sp. BHSB196. Next base: position 1,008 of record NZ_JBXWRY010000061.1, on the reverse strand, counting down.
CGCATTTTGAACCAATTGTCGGAGAAACAGACCTTGCTTCGCGTGTAGCCCTCGCTTTCCTTGGCATAAGCTTTGACCGCCTGCCTCAGATCATCGGGCTTCACTCCGGCCTTCACAGCTGCTGCGATCAGGCGCAGACTGGTCTGCCGGTCTCGGATCCTGTCCTCGGGATAGACTGCCAAGATCTTCTCAGCTTCAAAATCTTCAACCTCCTCCGTCGCCTCGCGCCTGCGCGTAGGTGGTTTATGGATGGTTTTAGGATGGTTTGGGGTCCACCGTGAACCCCGTACCCCGTTCACCGTGGACCCCGTACCGGGTTCAGGCTGGACGGGGTTCACAGTGACCCCCGTCTCAACAGTGGGTTCGAGCGCGGCCACGCGCTCTAGAACAATCCGGTAAATGACGGTGTAGCCGTTCTTGCAGTGCCGCCGCCCCGTCTCCATCAGAATGCCTTCGCGCAGGAAGTCGATGATGGTACGCTTAACCGTGCTCTCGCTGAGCTCTGTGTGACGCTGGATCGTCCCCTTGGAACACCAGATGCCCGAGCCATCATCGCTCGCCTTGTCGGCCAGGAACATGATTATCTGCTTGCGCGCGGCGCTGCCAAAGCGGCGCTCGGCGCATTCGTTTGCGATGCGCCAACTCATTGGATCACCTCAGCGGTCAGAGGTCGCGAAAAAGCCGACTGAGCGTTTGCGATGCGGCGCTGGCCTGTGCTAATGTGCTTCGAAAGCTGACAGGCTTTTTCTATTTGGCCCCGGTTCACAGTTGCCGCTGTGACGGGGCCTTTTTCGTTTTGAACCGGCGAATTTGGCTTTGAAACTTTCGCTTTTTGTTCACTTTTTGTCAGGGGGTGTTTTGCACCCTTAAGACGTTGTTTTCGCTTATGCTCTTTCTGGATTGCAAATCCGTGTACACCGGTTCGATTCCGGTACTCGCCTCCATTTAAAAACAATCACTTACATCACTCCTTGCCGTGTTTGAGGCCCCGCGTTTACAGGGGCGTTT